>DASUOA010000268.1:0-22213 GCA_036276895.1 Arenimonas sp.
CTTGCAGGCGCCCGCACAAATTTCCTGCGCACACTGTCAAAGATCTCTGCAGCCGCGAACCTTTCCAGATCCGCATCCCAGAGCGTTTCGCCCGAGGGAGCCGCACACTATACAGCAGTTTTCGTATCCGTCAACACCCAAGATCCGAACTTTCTACCGCCGCTTCCCCCGCCACCACATGACTCGGCGGCGAAGGGGCGCGAACTATAGCCAGTCCGATTGACGCTGTGAAGCCCCCTGATCACTCGTATATTGAACGGCAGTTCAGGCGACGCGAATTGACAGCGGCATCGATCGCGGCAACCGTCATGGACCCACGCCGCCATCTCAGCCACCACGCCATGACCCCTCACCTGCTCCGGAATGCCGCTCTTGTCCTATTGGTGCTGGCGACGAGCGGCTGCCATGCCGCCCAGGACCGTTGGATTGAGCTGCGCGGCCAGCGCTTCCAGGTCGAGATCGCCGATGATTTCGAGTCGCGCGCGAGAGGCCTGATGTTCCGCGACCAGCTCCGCCCCGATCACGGCATGCTGTTCGTCTACGAGCGCGAACAGCCACTGGCGTTCTGGATGAAGAACACCCGCATACCGCTCGACATCCTGTTCTTCGATCAGGAACGTCGGTTGGTGTCGATCCTCAAACGGGTGCCGCCCTGCTCGCTGGGTGATCGCTGCCCGTCCTACCCCAGCCGAAAGCCGGCGATGTACGCCCTGGAGCTGAACGCAGGACAAGCGGACACGCTGGAATTGGCCATCGGCGACGTGATTGCATTCGACGCGGAGATCCCGACGGTCGGCAAGCCTTGATCCGCATCCGCTTCGCGCCCACAGTGGGAGCATGAGCACGCGCATCGAACTGCCGGATTGGCGTCAACTTGGACAACTCGGCGATGACGAGTTGCCGCTGCTCGAGACTGCGCTGCTGATCGCGCGCGACGAATACCCCGAGCTCGATGCCAACGCCTATATCGCCGAGATCGACGCATTCGCCGCCGCGTTGGCGGCGCAGCTCGACCGCGACCTCGACCTGCCGGCACGGCTGACCGCGATCAATCGCTACCTGTTCAGCGAACTCGGCTTCGCCGGAAACGACGGCGACTACGACGACCCGCGCAACAGCTATCTCAACCAGGTGCTGGAGCGGCGCCTCGGCATTCCGATCTCGCTGGCCTTTGTGCAGATCGCGGTGATGCGCCGGCTCGGCATGCCGCTCGATGGCGTGTCCTTCCCTGGCCACTTCCTCGTCCGGCTGCCGGTGGATGACGGCCTGCTGATCCTCGACCCGTTCAATCAGGGTCGTCCGGTCAGCGCCGAGGAATTGCGTGATCGCGCCAGCTCGCACATGGGCGGGCAGCACCCGGATGACAGCGAGCTGCTGCGCATCCTGGCGCCGGCCAGCCATCGCGCGATGCTGGTGCGCATGCTGCGCAATCTCAAGGGGCTGTATCTGGAGAGCCAGGACTGGGAGCGGGTCGCGCGCAGTGCCGATCGTTTGCTGGCGATCGCACCGGATACCGCGGATGCTCTACGCGATCGCGGACTGGCGTATCACGCCATCGGCCACGCTGCCGGGGCCCGCAGCGACCTCGGTCGCTATCTGCAGCTGTTACCGGAAGCCGGCGACCGCGATGCGATTCGTACCACCCTGATCGAACTCGGTGGTCAACGCTCGCGGCTGAACTGAGCGCCGCCGCTTACTCCAGCGGCATCAGCTCGAAGTCATCCTTGGTAACACCGCAGTCCGGGCAGATCCAGCTGTCCGGGATGTCCTCCCAGCGGGTGCCCGGGGCGATGCCATCCTCCGGCAAGCCCTCGGCTTCGTGGTAGACGAAGCCACAGACCACGCACATGTAGCTGCGAAAGACGGCGATAGCGTTGGCGGTGCTCATGCGTTGACCGGATGGATTCGGGACGGGAGTTATCATTCTCGCATTCCCCGGGGCCACGACATGAATTCCGCGTTCATCGAACCGCCGCGTGGCCTGTACCTGATCACGCCGGACGAGCCCGACAGCGATCGCCTGCTGGCAAGCGTCCGTCCACTGCTGGCAGCCGGGACGCGCTGGCTGCAATACCGCAACAAGCGGGCCGATTCGGACTTGCGGTGGCATCAAGTCGAGCGGCTGCTGCCGCTTTGCCGGGAGTTTGCGGTGCCGCTGATCGTCAACGACGACTGGCGCTTGGCGGCGGCTCTCGGCGCTGACGGCGCGCACCTGGGGGCCGACGATGGTGATCTTGCCGCCGCGCGCGCCGCGCTGGGACCGGACGCGTGGCTCGGCGCTTCGTGCTACGACGATCTCGAACGCGCCGAGCGCGCGATCGCCGCGGGCGCCAGCTATGTCGCCTTCGGTGCCTTCTTCCCCTCCGGCACCAAACCGCTGGCGCGACGCGCGGATCTTCCGCTGCTACGTCAGGCCGCGCAGCTGCCGGTGCCCACGGTGGCGATTGGCGGCATCCGCCCTGACAATGCACGCTCACTGATCGCCGCTGGCGCCGATCTGCTTGCGGTGATCGGCGCCGTATTCGACGCGCCCGATCCCGCCGCGACGGTGCGCGACTTCCTTTCCTGTTTTCCCGAGACCACATCCCGATGAACCACGATCGCAGCCATGCCCTGTTCGAGCGCGCCCAGTCCCTGATGCCCGGCGGCGTCAACTCGCCGGTGCGCGCCTTCAAGTCGGTGGGTGGCGAGCCGTTCTTCGCCGCCCGCGCCGAAGGCGCGTACCTGTTCGATGTCGATGGCAACCGCTACGTCGACTACATCGGCAGCTGGGGGCCGATGATCGCCGGTCACGCGCATCCGCAGGTGCTGGCAGCGGTCGAGAAGACGATGCGCGATGGCCTGTCTTTCGGCGTGCCGAACGCGTTGGAAGTGACGATGGCCGAGACCGTCTCGCGCTTGGTACCGAGCTGCGAGATGCTGCGCATGGTCAACTCCGGCACCGAGGCGACGCTGTCGGCGATCCGGTTGGCGCGTGGCGCCACCGGTCGCACTAAGATCGTCAAGTTCGAAGGCTGCTATCACGGCCATGGCGACAGCTTCCTGGTCAAGGCAGGCTCCGGTGCGCTGACCTTGGGGCTGCCGAACTCGCCCGGCGTGCCAGCGGCACTTGCCGACCTGACGCTGACGCTGCCGTTCAACGATTTCGCTGCCGCCACAGCGCTATTCACCGAGTGCGGGAGCGAAATCGCCGGCGTGATCGTCGAGCCGATCGTCGGCAATGCCAACTGCATCCTGCCGCGTGATGGCTACTTGCAGCATCTGCGCAGCCTGTGTTCGCAGCATGGCGCGCTGCTGATCTTCGACGAGGTGATGACCGGCTTCCGCGTCGCACTCGGCGGCGCCCAGGCGCGCTATGGCGTCACGCCCGACCTGTCGACGTTCGGCAAGATCATCGGTGGCGGCATGCCAGTCGGCGCCTACGGCGGCCGACGCGAGCTGATGCAGCAGATCGCGCCGAGCGGGCCGATCTACCAGGCCGGCACACTCAGCGGCAATCCGGTGGCGATGGCGGCGGGTCTGGCCACACTGGAGCTGGTGCAGGCGCCCGGTTTCTATGAGCAACTGGAAGCGAACACCCATCACCTGTGCGATGGCCTTGAAGCGGCGGCGCGCGAAGCCGGCGTTGCCTTCAGCACCACCCGCAGCTGCGCCATGTTCGGCCTGTACTTCACCGATGCGAAGGTCGAGACCTACGCGCAGGCGGTGGCCAGCGACACCGGTCGCTTCAAGCGCTTCTTCCACGCCATGCTCGAGCGTGGCGTGTATCTGGCACCGTCGGCCTTCGAGGCGGGCTTCCTGTCCAGCGCGCATGGCGAAGTGGAGATCGCGTTCACGCTGGCCGCCGCCCGCGATGCCTTCCGCGAGGTCGCGGCGGGGTGAACGCACCGGCGCTGCTGCTGTTCGATCTCGATGGCGTGCTGGTGCGCTACGACCGCGCGACGCGCGTGCAGGCCCTGGCCGAACGCTGTGGCGTGTCGATGCAGGAGGTGGCACAGGCGCTGTTCGGATCCGGGCTCGAAGATGCGGCCGATCGTGGACAGCTCGATACCCGGCGCTATCTCGGCGCGCTGTCGGAACTGCTGGGCACGCCGGTGACCGTGGAAGACTGCGTGCATGCCCGTGCGCAATCGATGCACGCCGAAGCAGCAGTGTTGGACCTGGCCCGCCGCGCCGGCAGGCACTGCCGGCTGGCAATCTTCAGCAACAACGGTTCGCTGTTGCGCGAGCAATTGCGGGCTATGTGCCCGTCGCTGTTTCCGCTGTTCGACGACCGCGTGCGCGTGTCGGCCGATCTGCGCGCCTGCAAGCCCGAGCCCGACGCCTTCCGCCGTTGCCTGGAATCGCTGGAAGTCGATGCCGGTGACACGCTGTTCATCGACGACAATGCCGGCAACGTGCATGGCGCGCGCATGGCGGGACTGCGCGTGCACCACTATCGCGGCATCAGCGAGCTGCGCGACACCTTGAACCACTTCGCCCTGTTGGAACCCGACCATGCGCCCTGAAACCCTGGCGGTGCACGCCAGCGCCGAGCCCGATGCGGCCACCGGCGCGATCGCGCCGCCGCTGCACCTGTCCACCACCTTCGCGCATGGCCCTGCCGGCGAACGCGTCGCCGGCTACGAGTACCAGCGCGAGCGCAATCCGACCCAAGACCGCCTGGAGTCGGCGCTGGCCACGCTCGAAGGCGGTGCCGCGGCCTTGGCCTTCGCCTCCGGAATGGCGGCGATGGCGGGGTTGCTCGAGTGCCTGCCAAGCGGCAGCCATCTGTTGATCCCGCATGATTGCTATACCGGACTGCGTTCGCTGGCCGACGAGTTCCTGCCGTCGCGTGGCGTAAGCGCGACGGCGGTGGACATGGGTGATGTGGAGGCCGTGCGCGCCACGCTGCGGCCGGAGACGCGATTGATCTGGGCCGAGACGCCATCCAATCCGCAACTGTGCATCGCTGACATCGCGGCACTGGCCGGCATCGCCCATGCGCATGGCGCGCAGCTCGCCTGCGACAACACCTTCGCCTCGCCGGCACTGCAGCAGCCACTGGCATTGGGCGCCGACATCGTGATGCACGCGACGACGAAGTATCTCGGCGGCCACCACGACGTGATGGGCGGCGCACTGGTGTTCGCGGCGACCGACGCGCTGTTCGAGGCGACGGCGCACCGACGCCATATCACCGGCGCCATCGCTTCGCCCTTCAACAGCTGGCTGGTGCTGCGCGGTATCCGCTCGTTGCCGGCGCGGATGGCCTGGCATTGCCGCAATGCCCGCGCGATCGCCGAGTTCCTGGCGGCGCATCCGGCGGTGTCCGCCGTGCATTACCCGGGATTGTCCACGCATCCGGGCCACGCGGTGGCGGCTCGGCAGATGCGCGACTTCGGCGGCATGTTGAGCCTGCGCGTGCATGGCGGCGCCGAGGCAGCGCTGGGCGTCGCCGGCAGGCTGCGGCTGATCCGCAATGCGACCTCGCTGGGCGGGCCGGAGACCTTGATCGAGCACCGCCATTCGATCGACGGCGGCGGCTCACCGCCGGAGCTGCTGCGGCTCTCGATCGGCCTCGAGCACGTCGACGACCTGATCGCGGATCTGACGCAGGCACTGGCATGAATCTGCGCGAATTTTTCGATCCGTCGCTGCGCGCGGCGAGCGAAGGTGATCGGCGCGCGCGCTGGTTCCATATCGTCTTCGACCACGATCCCGGGCCGGCCCGGGCCTTCGATCTGTGGTTGATCGCCGCCATCCTGGTCAGCGTGACGGTGGTCATTCTCGACAGCGATCCGGGATTGCAGGCGAGCTATGGACGGGTGTTCGATGCCCTGGAGTGGGCCTTCACCCTGCTTTTCACCGGCGAGTACTTGCTGCGACTGTGGCTGCTACGCGAGCGCTGGCGGTATGCCCGGAGCTTCTTCGGCCTGATCGACCTGGCCTCGATCCTGCCGACCTATCTGTCGCTGCTGGTCGCCGGCAGCGAGACTCTGCTGGTGGTTCGCATCCTGCGTATCCTGCGGGTGTTCCGCATCCTCAAGCTGGTGCAATACAGCGAAGCCGGCGGACTGCTGTTGTCAGCGCTGTATCGCGCGCGGCAGAAGATCGTGGTCTTCCTGTTCGGCGTGATGACCATCGTGGTGATATTCGGTGCGGCCATGTACGTGATCGAAGGCCCCGAGAACGGTTTCACCAGCATCCCGGTCTCGATGTACTGGGCGATCGTGACCATGGCCACGGTCGGCTTCGGCGATATCGCGCCGCTGACGCCGCTGGGTCGCTTCGTCACATCGATCCTGATCCTGATCGGCTACAGCATCATCGCCGTGCCCACCGGCATCTATACCGCCGAGCTCGCCAACACCTTGCGCGGGGATCGCAGGCGACTGTCCTGCCCGGCCTGCCTGCTGCAGGAACACGAGCCTGACGCCAGACACTGTCGCCGCTGTGGTGCGGCGCTGCCTTCCGACGGGTAATCGCCTACCAGCTGCCGCTGCTGGGCATCGACAGCCACGGCTCGCGCGGCGTCAGCGGCTCGCCCTGCTGCAACAGCTCGATCGAGATCGCATCCGGCGAAACCACGAAGGCCATGCGGCCGTCGCGCGGCGGACGGTTGATCACCACGCCATGCGCCTGCAGGCGTTCGCAAGCGGCATATATGTCCGCAACAGCGAACGCGAGATGGCCGAAGTTGCGGGCGGAGCCGTAGTCTTCGTCGTCGTAGTTGAAGGTCAATTCCACTTCGACATCGGGATTGTCCGGCGCCGCCAGGTAGACCAGGGTGAAGCGGCCTTGCGGATAGTCACGACGACGGGTTTCGATCAGCCCCAGCGCGTCGCGATAGAAGCGCAGCGAGGCGTCGAGGTCGCGCACGCGGACCATGGCATGCAGGTACTTCATCAGCCCCAGGGCCCCTTCAGGTCGGGATCATCGAGGAAGAGATCGGGCAGCAAGGGCTGCGCCGGATCAACCGCATAGCTCGAGAAGTCGCTCACGCCGCGCTCGCGCAGCAGCGCCTCGTCGATCAGGAAGCGACCGTTCAGATCACGCGCCGGTGTGGTGAGTATGGCGTGCGCGGCATCGGCGAGGATTTCCGGGCGTCGGCAGCGCGCCAGCTCGACGCCGGGAATCATCTTCAGCGCATCGGTGGCAATCACCGTGCGCGGCCACAGCGCGTTCACCGCGACGCCCTGCGGACCGAACTCGGCAGCAAGGCCCAGGGTCACGAAGCTCATGCCCATCTTGGCGAGGGTGTAGCCGGTATGCGGCGCCCACCACTTGGGATCGAGGTTGGGCGGGGGCGCCAGGGTCAGGATATGCGGATTGGCGGCCTTGAGCAGATGCGGCAGGCAGGCCTGGGCGCAGAGGAAGCTGCCGCGGGCGTTGACCTGCTGCATCAGGTCGAAGCGCTTCATCGGCGTGTCCAGCGTGCCGCGCAACCAGATGGCGCTGGCGTTGTTGACCAGCGCATCGATGCCACCAAAACGCGCGACCGTTTGCGCGACCGCCGCCTGCACCTCGTCTTCCTCGCGGATATCGCACTTGAGCGCCAACGCCTGGCCGCCGGCGGCCTCGATCGCCGCTGCGGCTTCGAAGATGGTGCCGGGCAGCTTGGGGTTGGGCACCGACGACTTCGCCGCCACCACGATGTTGGCGCCATCGCGCGCGGCGCGCAGGGCGATGGCGAGGCCGATGCCACGCGAGGCACCGGTGATGAACAGGGTCTTGCCGCGCAATGCGCCCATGGACTCGGCTCTTTATCGGGGAGCCGCAGTGTAGCGCTGGTTCCGCCCGCTGATCAGCCGTTGACGACGTGCTCGCGCGGCGGTTGCCGGCGTTCCGACGGCGCATTGGCGAGGCGCCCCAGTACCGCACTCATCGCCTGTTCGAAGGCGCCGTCGCCGTTGCGCAGCTTCAGTTGGCCCGCCGTCACCAGAGCGCTGAGTTCGCAGCGCGAATACACGCCGATGCGTGCGCCACGGCGATTGACGAACAGCAGCCGCTCGGAGATCGGGCTCAACCAGCTGAGCTTGGCCGAGCGCGCTTCGCCGCCGGCATCGACGAACTCGACCCAGTCGCCGACGCGCAGGCGGGCGACAGCCTCACGCGCAGCGGCGTCATCAACCACCGGCAACGGTGGCACGACCGGAAGCAGCAACGGATCGAGTGCACCCGACACAGGCATCGCCGCGTGATGCGCGGTGTCGTGAAGGGCTTCGTCCGCCGCGCCCGCACTGGTGCCGGCCGGAGCATGTACCGACGGCTGCATGGCCGCCAGCAGCTGCTGCAGAACTTGCTCGGCCGCATCGCCGTGGACGCCACTGCTGGCCAGCACCGCGCGCCCGGGCCACAGCATTTCCGGATCGACCTGGGCGCCGCGCTGGGCCGCGAGACAGGCATTGCGCAGATCGCGCGCCAGCGCCATGGCCTCGTCGACCGGCAGGGAGTCGGGGCCGCTGCGCAGCCATAGCAGGGACAGGTGATGCTGCCACGGACCGCACAGGAACTCGTGCACGGCGTGCGGCCACTCGACGCCTTCGAGCAGCAGCTGCAGGCGCAGATCGGCCTGCTGCCGCGCCTGCTCCAGACGCTCGCGGCCACGCTGCGCTTCGGCGGCGCGTTGCTCGGCGATCGCGACGCGCTGGCGATGCTGGTCCAAGCCCTGGTCGAGTGCCTCCGCCAATCCGGCGAACAGACCCGGGTCGCGATCGAACTCACCGATGATCCGTGTCAGCACCGTCTCGGCCTCGCCCTGCAACGCGCGATCGGCGGCCGTGTTGCCCTCGTTGCCATCGAAGGCTTCCACCAACGCATCGAGCACCCGGCGTCCGGCATGGCTGCGGCCGGTCAGCAGGCGCCGGTCAAGCAGCGCCAGCTTGGTGTAGGGAATGCACAGATGCAGCCATCGCCGGCGTTGTGCCGGGCTGTAGCTGCCCTGTTCCAGCAGGGTCTCGAACAACATGCCGACGAACAGCAGGGCCTGCTCGTCGCTGCGCCCCAGCACACTGCCGGGCGCGCAACGACCGGCTTTTCCGGCTTCGGCTAGCAGCACCGCGCGCAGGCAGTCGGCCAATCCCTCGTGGCCATCGCCATCAAATTCGAGTACGGCGGTGGGCGGCTCCTGTTGCAGCGCGTCCAAAGCCAGCAAGACCGTCTGATCGCCGAGCTCCGGCGCCGGCGCCACGCCGTTGCCGGTTTCACCGCGGCGCTGGCGCAGGTACTCGCCGAAGGCCTCGCGCAATGCGAACCACTGCGGGTCGACCGGCTCGTTCGCCGCGCGGCGTTCGGCCGTCGGCGCTGCATGGATGGGCTGTGCCGACGCCACCGGCGCCGCTGGCGTTGTCGGCCGCAGCAGCGGCGCCTCGGCGACCGTCGGCGACAGCGCCGAAGCGGGAACGCGCTGCGCGAACGCCGCCGGCAACTGTGCACACCACTCCGGCAGCGCCCGCTCCAGCAGGCCGTACAGGCGCACGCGCTCCTCGGGATCGAAGCCATCGAGCAATGCAAAGGAGTCGCGGAAGGCGATGGCGATCTGCAGTGGACCGAACGGGTTGCGGTGCGACTGCGCCGTTCCGAAGTCCCACAGGCGCCCCGCCTGCTCGGCATAGGGCGCCAGCGCCGGGCCGAGACGGCGTTCGCAGGCTTCGATCAGGCGCTCACCGGCGAGCTGTTCCTCCAACGCATCGCCTTCGACCAGGCACAGGGTGCGCGCCTGGCGCACGCCCGGCCCGAAACCGCCGGGCAGGTCGGCACCTTCCGCAGCCGCCTTCTCGGTGCGATGCAGGGATTCGCGCAGGCGCTGCAGCAATTCGCGGCGACGCTGGCGCAGCTGATTCAGCGAATCGAACAGGCGTTGCTGGGTCGGCCCGTGCCGCGCCGCCGCGGCCTGCTCGAACAGCCAGCCCTCGGCCTGGTCGAGCACGGTATCGAGCAGTCGGCTCAGCTCGTCGCTGGCCCAGTCGCGCATCTCGGCGCGGGCTGAACTGCGGGAACGCGCAGGCGCCGCAGACGCTGCGGCAAGGGATAGGGTGTTCACGGGGATTGCTGCCGAAACTGTGACGCAAGCCGACAGTATCGAGCCGAGGCCGGCAGCGAACCGTGACGGCGTTCACCATTCACGCAGCACGCCGCGTCCGGCTAGTCCTCTTGGAAGTCCGGAAGCCGTTGTAGCAGCAACTCCAGCCGGGCATGGCCATCGGCGGCTTCAAGCATGCGCTGACGCTCGTCGCTGTCCAGCGGCAGCCATTCGCCGAGTCGCCAGGCCACCCAGTCGGCCTGTTGCAGACGTTGCTGCTGCTCGCCGTCGTCAGGCACCTCGGCGCGTTCGAGGATGCGCTCGAGCAGCAGCGCCAGCAGGCCATGCTCGGGCGCCAGCGCTTCGGGCTCGGGGTCCGGCAGCCAGTCGACATCGGCGACGACCAGCCCATCGGGCCGCACTTCGCTGCGCTGCACCCGGAAACGGCGACGGCCTTCGACGGTGATGCCGAGCAGGCCTTCCTCGGTGAGATCGAAATCGATGATGGCCGCCTCGGTGCCAAGGGCCGCCGGCAGCGCCGCGTCGCCGACTTCCTCGCCTTCGAGGATCAGGCAGATGCCAAAGGTCTCGCCGCTGCGTCCGCAACGCCGCACCAGATCGAGTTAGCGAGGCTCGAACACGCGCAGCTGCAACTGCCCGCCGGGGAACAGCACGGTGTTGAGCGGGAACAGGGGCAGTGTCTGCATCGTCGCGATGCTAGCAGGCGCTCAGTCGCGCAACGCAGCGAGGAAGCGGCGCGGCGCGCCCTCGAAGCCGCCGTTGGACATGAACACCACGGCATCGCCGTCGGCGGCGATCTCGCCAAGGCGTACCAGCAGGTCATCGACGGTCGGCAAGGCTTCGCCGTGCCCGTGCAGGCCGGCGATCACCTTGCCGGCATCCCAGGGCAGCTCCGGGCGGGCGAGGAACAGCACCGCGTCGGCCGCGGCCAGCGACGGTGCCAGCTCGCCGGCATGCGCACCGAGGCGCATCGAATTGCTGCGTGGCTCCATCACCACCACGATGCGACGCTGGCCGACACGCGCGCGCAGACCGTCGAGCGTGGTGCGGATGGCGGTCGGGTGGTGCGCGAAATCGTCGTAGACATCGACACCACGCGCGTTGCCCAGATGCTCGAGCCGACGCTTGACCGAGACGAAGCGCGGCAGGGCGGCGATGCTCCGGGCCGGCGCCACGCCGACCGCGGCCGCGGCGGCGATCGCGGCCAGGCCGTTCAGCATATTGTGGCGACCGAGCAGACCCCAGCGCACTTCGCCCTGTGGCTCGTCGCGGTGGAATACGGTAAAGGCGCTGCCATCGGCGACGATCGCTTCGGCGCGCCAGTCGCAGTCGCTCGCGAAACCGAAGCGCTCCACCGGCGTCCAGCAGCCCATCGCCAGTACTTCGGCCAGCGCCGCGTCCTCGCCGTTGACGATCAGGCGGCCTTTGCCCGGCACGGTGCGCAGCAGATGGTGAAACTGCCGCTGGATCGCCGCGAGGTCGGGGAAGATGTCGGCGTGGTCATATTCGAGGTTGTTGAGGATGGCGACCTCGGGCCGGTAGTGCACGAATTTGCTTCGCTTGTCGAAGAACGCGGTGTCGTATTCGTCGGCCTCGACTACGAATTCGCGGCCACTGCCCAGGCGCGCGGAGACGCCGAAGTTCTCCGGTACGCCGCCGATCAGGAAGCCCGGATCGCGGCCAGCGGCATCGAGCAGGAAAGCCAGGATCGAGGTGGTGGTGGTCTTGCCATGGGTGCCGGCCACCGCCAGCGTGCGCCGCCGCGGCAGCACGCGCTCGCCCAGCCATTGCGCGCCGGAGGTATACGGCGTGCCGGCGTCGAGCACGTGTTCGACCGCGGCATTTCCGCGTGACAGCGCATTGCCGACCACCACGCAGTCGGTGTCCATGCTGATGTGCGCGGGCGAATAGCCGCTGCGCAGGGCGATGCCGAGCTGTTCGAGCTGGGTCGACATCGGCGGATAGACGTTGGCGTCGGAGCCTTCGACGCGATCGCCGAGCTCGCGCGCCAGCGCGGCGACGCCGCCCATGAAAGTGCCGCAGATGCCGAGGATATGCAGGTTCATGGCGATGCCGGTTCGGTAGGGGTGGTGGCACCGGTGACGGCGGTGACCAGGATGACTTCGAGCAGCATCAGGCCGACGGCCAGCCACATCGCGCCGCGCTTGAGATCCAGCGCCTGCTGCCAGATGTGGGCGTCGATGCGCAGCTTCCAGAAGAACAGGAACAGACCCGTAAGCGCCAGCAGGAACTGCCCGGCATCGGGCTCGCTGCCGGGCTGCACGCCCTGCAGCGCCAATGCGATCGGCAGCACCAGGCCGGCGAACACCAGCCCGGTGCCGGCGAACGCGGCGATGGTCTGCTCGGCGCGATTGACCAGGCCGCGGCTCTGCAGCAGCGCGCGGGTGACACCGACCAGCAAGGCCAGCGTGATGCCGAGCCGCGCCAGGATGGCGAAGGCCTCAAGCCCGGCATGGCGGGCGACCAGCCACTGCAACGCCAGCAGCGCGGATAGCCAAGCCCAGGTCAGCGAAGGCGCAAACGGCAGATCCTGCGGCCCCTGCCGCAGCAGGCACAGCCCCAGCAGGGCACGCAAGGCAGGCACGGATTCAGCCGATATCGGGCGTCGGCGCCAGCACTTCGATGATGCGGGTGAACACCTCGTCCATGCTGCCGACGCCGTGCACACAGGCGAGCTTGCCCTGGCCGCGGTAGAAGTCGATCACCGGCGCGGTCTGGTCGTTATAGACATTCAAGCGGTTGCGTACCGATTCTGGATTGTCGTCGGCGCGGCCCTCGGCCTGGGCGCGGCCGGCCAGTCGCTCGACCAGCAGTTCGGTGCCGACATCGAGTTGCACCGCCTTGTCGACCGGTTGCGCCAGGCGCGCCAGCAGCGCATCGAGCGCATTGGCCTGGACCAGATTGCGCGGGTAGCCGTCGAGGATGAAGCCGTTGCCGGTGTCGCCGCGGGTCAGGCGCTCTTCGAGCATGCCGAGCACGATCTCGTCGGAGACCAGGTTGCCGGCCTCCATCACCGCCTTGGCCTGCAAGCCGAGCGGCGTTTCCGCCTTCACCGCGGCGCGCAGCAGATCGCCGGTGGAGATGTGCGGCACCTGCAGATGCTCGCGCAGACGGGTCGCCTGCGTGCCCTTGCCCGAACCGGGCGCGCCGAGAAGTACCAGTCGCATGGAAGACAGCCTTGGGTAGTTTGGAAGCGGGGTCGCCCTTCGCCGCGCCTTGCGCGCGCGAAAAAACGAAGCACGGCGCGCGGGTCAACCCCGTTGTTTATAGTGGGGCCGCCCACCGGCCGTGCGGACGGAGAAACGCTAACGGCCGCGGGGGTTTAAGTCAATCGAACCGGGCAGGAGCAAGGACAGGACGCCATGGCCAAGGGAACACTGCTGTACGCGCAATCCGGCGGGGTCACCGCTGTCATCAATGCCACCGCCAGCGCGGTGATCCAGGCGGCACGGGCCCAGGGCATCCGGGTGCTGGCCGGACGCAACGGCATCCTCGGGGTGCTCCGCGAGGAGCTGATCGACACCGCCCGGGAGCCGCTGACCGCGATCCGGGCACTGGCGCATACCCCGGGCGGGGCTTTCGGGACCTGTCGCTACAAGCTCAAGTCGCTGGAAGCCGACGGCGCCAAGTACCAGCGCATCCTCGATGTGCTCAAGGCGCATGAGGTGCGCTGGTTCCTCTACAACGGCGGCAACGACTCGGCCGACACCGCGCTCAAGCTGTCGCAGCTGGCGGCCGCGTCGGGTTACGAGCTGACCTGCGTCGGCGTGCCTAAGACGGTCGACAACGACCTGGTGGTCACCGACTGCTGCCCGGGCTTCGGCTCGGCGGCCAAGTACACCGCGGTCTCGGTGGCCGAAGCGGCGCTCGATGTGGCGGCGATGGCCGAGACCTCGACCAAGGTTTTCGTCTACGAGGCGATGGGCCGCCACGCCGGCTGGCTGGCGGCGGCCGCGGGCCTCGCCGCTCGCGAGGCCGACGAAGCGCCGCAGGTCATTCTCTTCCCCGAAGTGGCCTACGACGAAGCCGCGTTCCTTGCCAAGGTGCAGGAGGTGGTCGATCGCGTCGGCTGGTGCGTGGTGGTGGTCTCGGAGGGGCTGCGCCATCCGGATGGCCGCTTCGTCGCCGAGGCCGGCGGCAAGGACGCCTTCGGACACAGCCAGCTCGGCGGCGTCGGCCCGCTGATCGCCGCCACCGTCAAGGACCAGCTGGGCCTGAAGGTGCATTGGACGGTGCCCGACTATCTGCAGCGCTCCGGTCGCCACATCGCCTCAAGGATCGATCTCGCGCATGCCGAGGCCGTCGGCCGCAAGGCGGTCGAGTACGCGCTCAAGGGCATGAATGGCGTGATGCCGGTGGTCGTGCGCAGCTCGGACGCGCCCTACCGCTGGAAGGTCGAGCCGGCGCCGCTGGCGAAGATCGCCAACCACGAGAAGAAAATGCCGGCCGGTTTCATTCGCAAGGACGGCTTCGGCATTACACCGGCCTGCCGCCGCTACCTCGAGCCGCTGATCCGCGGCGAGGCACCGCCGCCGTTCGGGCCCGACGGGCTGCCGAAGTACGTGCGGCTGAAGAACGTGGCGACCGCCAAGCGCCTTCCCGACTGGGCGGGATAAGCCTGCACAGCGCCCCATAGCGCCTGCCGGGGCCCTCTGCTATGGTCGGATCAAGCGGCCGCACGGCCGCTTTTTCTTGAACTCTGGGGAGGGTTTCGATGTTCGAGCAATACGGACTTTGGATCGCGATCGGCTGCGCTGCGCTCGCGATTGTCTATGGCATGGTTTCGACGCGCTGGGTGCTGGCACAGCCGGCCGGCAATCCGCGCATGCAGGAAATCGCCGCGGCCATCCAACAGGGCGCCGCCGCCTACCTCAACCGCCAGTACACGACGATCGGCATCGTCGGGCTGCTGCTGTTCGTGTTGCTGGGCCTGTTCCTCGGCTGGTCGACCGCGGTCGGCTTCCTGCTCGGTGCGGTGCTGTCGGGCGCCGCCGGCTACATCGGCATGAATGTCTCGGTGCGCGCCAACGTGCGCACCGCCGAAGCCGCGCGCGAAGGACTGGCCGCGGCACTCGCGGTGTCGTTCAAGGGTGGCGCGATCACCGGCATGCTGGTGGTCGGCCTCGGTCTGCTCGGTACCGCCGGCTACTACGCCGTGCTGCAGCAGATGGGCTACTCGACCATCGACAACCTGCATGCGCTGATCGGCCTGGCCTTCGGTTCGTCGCTGATCTCGATCTTCGCCCGCCTCGGTGGCGGCATCTTTACCAAGGGCGCCGACGTCGGTGCCGACCTGGTTGGCAAAGTCGAAGCCGGCATCCCCGAGGATGACCCGCGCAACCCGGCAGTGATCGCCGACAACGTCGGCGACAACGTCGGTGACTGCGCCGGCATGGCGGCCGACCTGTTCGAGACCTATGCGGTCACCGTCATCGCCACCATGCTGCTGGGCTACCTGATGGTCGCCGACACCGGCGCCAACGCGGTGCTGTACCCGCTGGTGCTCGGTGGCGCCTCGATCATTGCTTCGATCATCGGCACCTTCTTCGTCAAGATCGGCGGCGGCAGCATCATGGGCGCGCTGTACAAGGGCGTGATCGCCTCCGCGGTGCTGTCGGCGATCGCCTTCTACCCGATCACCACGATGTTGATGGCGGATGCGCGGGTCGGCGCCATGAATCTGTACTGGTGCGCGATCATCGGCCTGGCGCTGACCGGCGTCATCGTCTGGATCACCGAGTACTACACAAGCACCGAATACCAGCCGGTGCGGCACATCGCCGAGGCGAGCACCACTGGCCATGGCACCAACATCATCGCCGGTCTCGGCGTGTCGATGCGCTCCACCGCGCTGCCGGTGCTGGCGGTCTGCGCCGCGATCTATGGCTGCTTCGAACTCGGCGGCCTGTACGGCATCGCGATCGCGGCGACCTCGATGCTGTCGATGGCCGGCATGATCGTGGCGCTCGACGCCTACGGCCCGATCACCGACAACGCCGGCGGCATCGCCGAAATGGCCGAGCTGCCGCCGGAAGTGCGCGCCGTCACCGACCCGCTGGATGCGGTCGGCAACACCACCAAGGCGGTCACCAAGGGCTACGCGATCGGTTCGGCCGGCCTTGCCGCGCTGGTGCTGTTTGCCGACTTCACCCACAACCTCGAAGCCGTCGGCAGAGTCACCAGCTTCAGCCTCAACGACCCGGCGGTGCTGATCGGCCTGTTCATCGGCGGCCTGATCCCCTACCTGTTCGGCGCCATGGCGATGGAAGCGGTCGGCCGCGCGGCGGGCTCCGTGGTGGTCGAAGTGCGTCGCCAGTTCAGCGAGATCAAAGGCATCATGGAAGGCACCGCCAAGCCCGATTACTCGCGCGCGGTGGACATGCTGACCAAGTCGGCGATCAAGGAGATGGTGGTGCCGTCGCTGCTGCCGGTGCTGGCTCCGGTGGTGGTCGCCTTCGGCATGAACTGGTTGATGGGAGACGGCGCCGGTATCCGCGCACTCGGCGGCATGCTGATCGGCACCATCGTCACCGGCCTTTTCGTCGCGATCTCGATGACCACCGGCGGCGGCGCCTGGGACAACGCCAAGAAGTACATCGAGGATGGCCATCACGGCGGTAAGGGCTCCGAAGCGCACAAAGCCGCGGTGACCGGCGACACCGTCGGCGACCCGTACAAGGACACCGCCGGCCCGGCCATCAACCCGCTGATCAAGATCATCAACATCGTCGCGCTGCTGCTGATTCCGCTGCTGTAAGCGGAGGCTGTCAGCCCATGGAAAGGCCCCGGGAAACCGGGGCCTTTCTCATTCAGCCGGGCGTTTGAAGTGCGCGTTCAGGCGCAATCCCGTATCCTTCGCGCCCTTCGCTTCCCCCTGCCCGGCGCCCGCCGGGCCGCCTGAACAAAGGAATTCCCATGGGCCTCGACCTCGTCGAAACCGGCCGCGACGTGCCGAACGAAATCAACGTCATCATCGAAATCCCCAAGGATGCCGAGCCGGTCAAGTACGAAGTCGACAAGGCGACCGGCGCGATCTTCGTCGATCGCATCCTGTCGACGCCGATGCGCTATCCCTGCAACTACGGCTATGTGCCGCACACCCTGTGCGGCGACGGCGATCCGGCCGACGTGTTGGTGATCCTGCCGCTGTCCCTGATCCCCGGCTCGGTGATCCGCTGCCGCCCGGTCGGCATGTTGAAGATGTCCGACGAGAGCGGCGAGGACACCAAGATCCTGGCGGTCCCGGTGGACAAGGTGTTCAGCGGCTACTCGCACATCAACGATCTCGAGCAGGTGTCCAAGCACTGGCTGGAGCGTATCGGCCACTTCTTCGAGCACTACAAGGACCTCGAGAAGGGCAAGTGGGTCAAGATCACCGGCTGGGAAGGCGCTGAAGCCGCCCGCCAGGAGATCCTGGACTCGATCGAGCGCTTCAAGTCCAGCCCGGAAACGCTGAACTACTGAGCGACCGGCAGCACGGCGAAACCGAAGCAGACGCCACGGCGGGCAACCGCCGTGGCGTTTTTCATGCGGGCGGCGAACCCTTGGGCAACGGCAGCCGCACCAGGAAACGCGTGCCCTGGCCTGGCGTCGATTCGACTTCGATGCGGCCACCGTGCTCGGCGACGATGCTTTGCGACAGCGCAAGGCCCAGGCCGCTGCCCTCGCCGATCGGCTTGGTGGTGAAGAAGGGCTCGAAGATGCGTTCGCGCAGGTCGGGATCGATGCCGCAGCCGTTGTCCTCGACCGCCAGCATGAACCAGTCGCCGGCGAGCTTGCCGCTCAACCCGACCCGTCCTGCGTAACCCGGCTCACCCATCGCGGCTCGCGCCTGCACCGCGTGGCAGGCATTGACCAGCAGGTTCAGGAACACCTGGCCCAGCCGCGCCGGATGGCAGTCGAGCTCGGGGTCGTCGGGCATCTGCACCTCGAAAACCGCGTCGTGCTTGAACTGCGCCCGGGCGAGGTTGACGGTGGCGCGCAGCGTGTCGCCCAAGCGTGTCCGCGTCCGCTCGCCACAATCGCTGCCGGCGAACTGGCGCATGTCCTGGACGATGCCCAGCGCCCGCGTACAACCCTCGCGGATCGCGCGCAGGTCGGCGGCGAAGGCGTCGAGCCGCAGCTCGATCGCCTGCATCACCGCGGGGTCGGCATCGTCGCCCGCGAGCTGGCGCAGCAAGTCGCGGAAGCCCTGCAGCTGTTCCTGCAACTGCTCGCTGGTGGCGGCGGCATAGTGCAACGGGTTGTTGATCTCGTGGGCGATGCCGGCGGTGAGTTGCCCCGCGGTCGCCATCTTGCCGCTGAGCAGCAGGCGCTCGCTGTGCAGGATGCGGTCAAGCGCCTGTTGCAGCGCTTCGGTGCGCTCGCCCACGGCTGACTCGAGCTCGCTGGTGTAGCTGCGCACGCGCTCGGCCATGCGCGCGAAGGCACGGTTCAAGGCGCCCAGCTCGTCCTGGCCGGGCGCCGGCAGGGTGCGGCTGTAGTCGCCTTCGGCAATCGCCTCGGCCGCACCACGCAGAGCCTCCACCGGCCGCAGCAGCAGGCGCTCGATGGCGAAGCCGAACCCCAGCAGCAATGCCAACAGCAGTGCCGCACCGGCGGTGCCCAGCAGCGGCAACCAGCCGGGGTCGAGCACCTGCGCCGCGCTCGCGTCGACCGCACTCAACACATACCAGTTGAGCTCCGGCAGATAGGCGGCCGCCACCCGCTGCCGCTTGCCTTCCAGCGACATCCACGCCGCGGCGATGCCGTCGCCGGCCGCGCGCGCCTGGCCCAGCAACTGCGGCAGTTCCTCGATGCGGTCGGACTGCAGGCGCTTGCTGCCGCCGCGCTCGGCGTCGATGCCGCCGGCGCCGCTGCCCCAGGCGATGCGCTGGCGATCCGGATGCGCCTGGATCAACCGCTGGTCATCGACGATCACCGGCGTAGCGCCGTCGCTGGCGCTCTCGATGAAATCGGCGAGGAAGCGATCCAGCACCAGGGCGCTGCCGGTCAGGCCGATGCGCTTGCCTTCGTGCACGACCACGGCGTTGAACCAGACCCGCGTGGTCTGGATGTGTTCGTCGTAGTTGACGTTGATGTTGTAGTCGCTGTCGGCGCGCAGACTGGCGTAGAACCAGTCGTCCTTGGGCTCGGCGGCACTGACGTGGTAGCGCGGCGCCGCCAGTGCCGGATCTTCATCATCGGCAAACCAGTAGCTGCCATCGGCCAGTGCGACGGCGAACAGCGAGCGGTCGCGGAAAGCCTGGCGGAAGCCTGCGGCTTCTTCGCGGAACGCATCGATGGTGTCCGGAGCGGACGGATCCCGCAGGAAGTGCTGCACCGCCAGCGAGCCGGCCAGCCGCTGCACCAGCGCCAGCTCGCGGCCCAGCGGTGCGCGCAGGCGGTCGCGGTTGAGCTCGGTCAGGGTCCGCGCGCTGCTTTCGGCGAAGGCATCACGGGCACGCTCGAGGGCCAGATTGCCAACCACGGTCGCCGCGGCCACCGCCAGCAGCGCGACCAGCACCAAGGCCAGCAGCGACTTTGCGCGCAAGCCCAAGCCCCCCGCCTGTTGCCTGCGCTCGCCCATGGCCCCCGCCTGCTGCGCCACCACCCCGTACCGGCGATCATGCCACTGCCGATGGTAGCCAGCCAGCGGTCAATCAACCCGGTGCAGCGGCCCGTCCTGCCCCCGCGAATCGGAGGACTTCGAACAAAGCCGGTGTACGCGCCCCCCGCCCCGACCTAGCAGGTCTTGCCGGGCCCGATGCGCGCGGCCGAACACAGAACAAGACGCTGCATTGAAGGTCACATAACGCGAGGTTAAGCCTCGGCGTCCTAGGCTGATAGGCGCTGCAGACGAGACTATTCGACGCAACAAGAGATCATCTAGCAGCGTGATCAACGGCCATCAAAGGAGAAATCCAATGACGACCAACAATCCCGAACTCCGCCAGCAGAAGGTGGAAACCCTCAACGAACTGATCCGGGCGACGCGCGACAGCGCCGAGTTCTACGCTGACGCTGCCAAGTCCGTTACCAACCCGGCGCTCCGCAGTCTCTTCGGCGACATGGCGGAGTCCAAGCAGGATCTTGTGGGCAGCATGGCACGCGACGTTCGCGCCGAGGCGGGCAAGCCTGCCGCCGAAGGCAGCCTGCGCGGCAGCTTGCACCAGTTCTATTCGGGCCTGCGCGCCCGGTTGGCCAAGGAGCATGGCGACTACGCCTTCGTTCGAGAACTCGAGAAGAGCGAGGATCGCCTGATGGCGGCATTCCACGACGTCATCGAGCGCGATGATGCGCCCAAGGCGGTCAAGGAGTCGCTGCTGAGCTACCTGCCCAAGGTCCAGCAGCACCACGACACCATGCGTGCTCGCAAGTGGGCGATGCAGGCCCGCCACTAAGGCCCGCCGCTCTCACCCATGCCCCGGAGACCCTCCACGGAATCCGGGGCATCACATATCCAGGCGAACAACCCGCAACAGTCCCTCTGTAGAGCGGACAGGCTGCAGCTCCAGACTTGGCCAGGAGGGGCTCCCGTGTCACTTCGCGATATCGAGCGACGCATCATCGTCAGCTCCCGCTATCTGACCGTTTCGGCCGTGTTTGGCTCGCTCGCGGGCTCGGTGTTGATGTTCTTCCTGGGTCTCTACAACATCGTTCTCGCTTTCACCGATGTCTTTCGAATCAACCAGAAAGAAGGCGAAAACTTCGGCGCGCAGGCGGTCATCAGTGTGATTGAAGGGCTGGATCGATTTCTGATCGCGATCGTGCTGCTCTACTTCGCCTACGGTGTCTACTCGCTTTTTCTGCATCCTCACCAGACGGAGAAAGAGCTCGCGCTGCCCGAATGGCTTCAGGTGAAGCAGATCGGACAGTTGAAGCAGGTTGTCGCAGAAGTGATCATCGTGATCCTGATGGTGCTTTTCCTGCGGCTGGCCTTGCAGGCGTTTCACGGCGGCAACACCGCCATGGATCCAGCGCAGATCGCAACACTGATGATCCTGCCGGTCAGCGTCCTGCTGCTGGCGCTTGCGCTGCGGTTCGTGCAGCTGCACCCGAAGCAACGCGGCGAGGCTGGCGACAAGATGCAGCCGGAAGCGGACTCCAAAGGCCAGGACGAGGCCTGAACCGCGCCGACCTTGCACGGGTCGGCGCAGCAAGGGACGCGACCCGGGCCCAGTGCCCGCCCGCGCGCTAGTCGACCCGGTACAGCTGCCCGCCCTGGGCCCGGAACTCCGCCGCCTTTTCCGCCATACCCGCTTCCAAGGCCTGCGCTTCGTCGGCGACGCCGTGCTCGCTGGCGTAGTCGCGCACGTCCTGGGTGATCTTCATCGAGCAGAAGTGCGGGCCGCACATCGAGCAGAAGTGCGCGACCTTGTGCGCGTCCTTAGGCAGGGTTTCGTCGTGGAATTCCTGCGCGCGCTCCGGGTCGAGGCCGAGGTGGAACTGGTCCTGCCAACGGAACTCGAAGCGCGCCTTGGACAGCGCGTTGTCGCGCGCCTGCGCGCCGGGATGGCCCTTCGCGAGGTCCGCCGCATGCGCGGCGATGCGGTAGGCCATCAGGCCTTCGCGCACGTCGGCCTTATTCGGCAGGCCGAGGTGCTCCTTCGGCGTCACGTAGCAGAGCATGGCGGTGCCGAACCAGCCGATCATCGCCGCGCCGATCGCCGAGGTGATGTGGTCGTAGCCCGGCGCGATGTCGGTGGTCAGCGGGCCCAGCGTGTAGAACGGCGCCTCGCCACATTCGCGCAGCTGCTTGTCCATGTTCTCCTTGATCAGCTGCATCGGCACGTGGCCGGGGCCTTCGATCATGGTCTGGACGTCGTGCTGCCAGGCGATCTTGGTGAGCTCGCCCAAGGTCTCGAGTTCGCCGAACTGCGCGGCATCGTTGGCGTCGGCGATGCAGCCGGGCCGCAGCCCGTCACCGAGCGAGAAGCTGACGTCGTACTTCTTCATCAGCTCGCAGATCCGCTCGAACTCGGTGTAGAGGAAGTTTTCGCGGTGATGGGCCAGGCACCATTTGGCCATGATCGAGCCGCCGCGCGAGACGATGCCGGTCACCCGCTTGGCCGTCAGCGGCACGTAGCGCAGCAGCACGCCAGCGTGGATCGTGAAGTAGTCGACGCCCTGCTCGCACTGCTCCTCGAGCGTCTCCATGTAGATGTCGATGTTCAGATCCTCGACCTT
>DASUOA010000269.1:0-6118 GCA_036276895.1 Arenimonas sp.
CGGGCGAGCAGGGTGACATCGCAACCCATGGCCGCCAGCGCCGTCGCTGCGGCGCGGCCGATGCCGGCGGAGGCGCCGCAGACCAGCGCGTGGCGGCCCGTCAGCGGCAGCGCGCTCATAGATCCTTTCCGGTCAATGGGCGCTTGAGCGGCTGCATCATCTGCTCGCGCAGCGCCTCGTCATCGTCGCCGCGCGGCGGTTCCAGCTCTTCGAGATCGAAGCCCCATTCTTCGGCATCGTCCTCGTCCATGCCTTCGAGCTCGCGGAACTCGGCATCCATCAACGCCGCGCGGGCGACATCCTCGCTCTCGTAGACATTGATACGGCCATCGCAGTCGAAGACTTCCGCCACGCCGCTGTCGAGCACGCGCAAGCGCGACCACACCAGCAGGCGGCCGAGCGAGGCCAGCCACCACTGGTCGTTGTAGTCGTTGTCGTTCATGTCTTCATCGCTCATGGCAATTCCTAGGGTTGCAGTCCGATCAGGAGAATGACGCCGGTGATGCCCAGCAGCGCCAGCCAGCCCATCACACCGGCGCTATGGCCGAAGAAGTTCAGTGCGGGGTCGGCAAAGCGCGCGTGGCCGAAGCGCATCAGCCAGCCGCTGTAGTTCCAGCCGCCGTCCTCGGTGCCTTCGCTGAAGGCGTAGCCCTTGTCGAGCTGATGACGGAAGGCCAGCAGGCGGAACCCGAAGTGCCCCGGTCCGGCGGAGCCGGCGAGCCCGAGGCAGAGGAACAGCCAGAACGAGCCGGCCATCTCAGAAGGTCGCCAGCCCCGGCGCGCGCGGGTAGGGGATGGCATCGCGGATGTTGGCCAGGCCGCAGACGTAGACCACCAGACGCTCGAAGCCGAGGCCGAAGCCGGCATGCGGTACCGAGCCGTAGCGGCGGAAATCGCGATACCACTGGTAGTGATCCGCCTCCAGCCCGAACGCCGCCATGCGCGCGTCGAGCACGTCGAGACGCTCTTCGCGCTGGCTGCCGCCGATGATCTCGCCGATGCCCGGCGCCAGCACGTCCATCGCCGCGACGGTCTTGCCGTCATCGTTCAGGCGCATATAGAAGGCCTTGATGTGCTCGGGGTAGTTCATCACCACCACTGGGCGGCCGACGTGCTGTTCGGTCAGCCAGCGCTCGTGCTCGGTCTGCAGGTCGAGGCCCCATTCGACCGGGAAGTCGAACTTGTGTCCGGAGTTCTGCAGCAGCTTCACCGCGTCGGTGTAGTCGATGCGCTCGAACGGCGCGTCGACGAAGGCTTCGAGGCGGGTGATCGCATCCTTCTGCACGCGCTCGGCGATAAAGGCCAGATCATCCGCACGCTCGGCGAGCACCGCCTTGAACAGGTACTTCAGGAAGGCCTCGGCGAGGTTGGCATCGTCGTTAAGATCGGCAAAGGCGATCTCCGGCTCGATCATCCAGAACTCGGCCAGGTGGCGCGTGGTGTTGGAGTTCTCGGCGCGGAAGGTCGGGCCGAAGGTGTAGACCTTGGACAGCGCCAGGCAATAGGCCTCGACATTGAGCTGGCCGGAGACAGTGAGGAAGGTCTCCTTGCCGAAGAAATCTTTGGAGAAGTCGATCTCGCCCTTGGCGTTGCGCGGCAGGTTGGCCATGTCCAGCGTCGAGACGCGGAACATCTGCCCGGCGCCTTCGGCATCCGAGGTGGTGATGATCGGCGTCGAGATCCAGTAGAAGCCCTGTTCGTGGAAGAAGCGGTGCACTGCCTGCGCCAGGCAATGGCGGATGCGCGTCACCGCGCCGAACAGGTTGGTGCGCGGACGCAGGTGCGCGACCTCGCGCAGGAACTCCAGCGAGTGCGCCTTGGGCTGGATCGGGTAGGTTTCCGGGTCATCGACCCAACCGACCACTTCGACCTCGCTGGCCTGGATCTCGAACGACTGCCCCTGGCCCTGCGAGGGCGACAGCGTGCCGGTGATGATCACCGAGCAACCGGCGGTGAGGCGCCGCACTTCACTGTCGTAATTGCCGAGTTCGGCCGGCACCACCGCCTGGATCGGATCGAAGCAACTGCCATCGCTGACGTTGACGAAGGAGAGGCCGGCCTTGGAATCGCGACGGGTGCGCACCCAACCGCGCACGCTGACTTCGCTGCCGGCGGCAATCGCACCGGAAAGCGCCTGCTGAATGCTGACCACGGCCATGCCTTGAATCTCCGCCCGTCGGGGCCTATCTGGGAAGCCGGCAAGTATACTGTTCCTGCTGCACATTCCCGCCAGCTAGCGAGTACCCATGGCCGTCACCTTGACCACCGCCGCCGCCGACCGCGTCCGCCGCTATCTCGCCGATACCCCCGGTGGCATCGGCCTGCGCTTTGGCGTCAAGAAGAGCGGCTGCTCGGGCTGGGCCTACGTGGTCGACATCGCCACCGACGCGCACGAGGGAGAGCAGGTGTTCGAGAGCGATGGCGTGGCCGTGCGCGTCGATGCCGCCAGCCTGCCGCAAGTCGATGGCACCGAGATTGATTGGGTGGCGCAGGGCCTGAATCAGCAGTTCGTCTTCCGCAATCCGCGCGTGGCCGGCGAGTGCGGGTGTGGTGAGAGCTTTACCACGGATTCTCAAGCAGCTTGAGATATTCGGGCGGTTCCAATACCGCCGCAATTTGCGCCAAGTCATTGATCCCGTGCATAATGCGCGGCTTCCTGCTGCCCTGAGTGGCGGGAAGACCTTGCTCCACGGCATCCGGCCGGGAGCTGCCAGGCCGCAAGGCCGCATCCACAAGGAAATCCACCATGCGTCATTACGAAATCGTGTTCATGGTCCATCCGGACCAGTCCGAGCAGGTTCCGGCCATGATCGAGCGTTACAAGACGCTGATCGAGGGCGGCAACGGCAAGATCCACCGTCTGGAAGATTGGGGCCGCCGTCAGCTGGCTTACCCGATCGAGAACCTGGTCAAGGCCCACTACGTCATGATGAACGTCGAGTGCGGCCAGACCGAGCTCGACGAGCTGGTCGCCGGCTTCCGCTTCAACGACGCCGTGCTGCGCCACCTGGTCATCGCCCGCGACGAGGCCGTGACCGAAATGTCCCTGATCATGAAGAGCAAGGACGACAAGGGCGACCGCCGTCGCCGTGACGACGACAGCGACAACGCTGACGCCGAAGCCGCCTGATCCTCTGACCGGAGACCGACATGTCCAAGTTCTTCCGCCGCCGCAAGTTCTGCAAATTCTCCGCCGATGGTGTCAAAGAGATCGACTACAAGGATCTCAACACCCTGCGCCAGTACCTGACCGAGAACGGCAAGATCGTTCCGAGCCGCATCACTGGTACCAAGGCCCGTTACCAGCGCCAGCTGACCTCGGCCGTCAAGCGCGCGCGCTTCCTGGCCCTGCTGCCGTACACCGACAACCACAACGTGTGATTGCGCGGCGGCAGTCGCCGCCATGCCACGCGAATCGCAGTCCGTTCGGACAGCACCTGTTGCGGGGCTTCGGCCCCGCTAACGAACACGGAGTAATGAAATGGAACTGATCCTTCTGCAGAAGGTGGTCAACCTCGGCAACCTCGGCGACAAGGTCAAGGTCAAGCCGGGCTTCGGCCGTAACTACCTGATCCCCTACGGCAAGGCCGTGCCGGCCACCGCCGACAACCTGGCCGCGTTCGAGGCCAAGCGCGCCGAGTACGAAGCCAAGGCCAACAAGGTCCTGGCCGATGCTGAAGCCCGCAAGGCCAAGCTCGAGGGCGCGTCGGTGACCATCGCCGCCAACGCCTCGACCGAAGGCAAGCTGTTCGGCTCGGTCGGCCCGCGCGACATCGCCGACGCTTTCACCGCTGCCGGCATGCCGCTGAACAAGTCGGAAGTGGTGATGGGCGAAGGCGCCATCCGCCGCACCGGCGAGTTCGACATCAACGTGCACCTGCACGCCGACGTCGAGACCACCGTCAAGGTGATCGTCACCGGCGAAGGCTGATCGGCCTTTCCGCGTGACCCGCAACGGCCGCCTTCGGGCGGCCGTTTGCTATTGCGGCGGCCAAGATGCCCACCGCTTGTCCACAGACTTGTCCCTGACCCTGCTGCGTCGACGCGAGTAGCATGGTCGGACTCCCGACGCCTCGAAGATCGCCGATGTCCGCACGCCCCGACTACGACCGCACCGAAAGCCGCATCGATGCCCTGCGCTTGCCGCCGCAATCGGTGGAGGCCGAGCAGGCGGTGCTGGGCGGCCTGATGCTGGCGCCGGATGCTATCGATCGCGTCGGCGACCTGCTGACCGAGTCGGATTTCTACCGCCGTGACCACCGGCTGATCTACCGCGCCATCCGCGATCTCTCCGAGAAGAACAAACCCTTCGACGCAGTGACACTGGGCGAGTGGTTCGAGTCCAACGGCCTGGTCGAGCAGGTCGGCGGTGGCAGCTACCTGATCGAGCTGGCCTCGACCACGCCGTCGGCAGCCAACATCCGCGCCTATGCCGAAATCGTGCGCGAGAAGGCGGTGCTGCGGCAGCTGATCGAGGCGGGCACCGAGATCGTAAACGACGGCTTCCAGCCCGAAGGCCGCGAAGCCCATGAGGTGATGTCGGCGGCGGAGATGAAGATCTTCAAGATCGCCGAGCAGGGTCGCCGCGGTCGCGCCGATTTCGTGCCGCTGCGCGATGCGATGAAGGAAGCCTTCCAGATCCTGCAGGAGCGATACGAGAACGCCGGCAGCGTCACCGGCCTGCCGACCGGCTTCCATGATTTCGACGAGATGACCGCCGGCCTGCAGCCTTCGGACCTGATCATCCTCGCGGCGCGTCCGGCGATGGGTAAGACCACGCTCGCGCTCAACATTGCCGAATACGGCGCGGTGAAAACCAAGAAGGCCGTCGCCGTGTACTCGATGGAAATGTCGGCCTCGCAGCTGGCCTTCCGCCTGATCTCGTCGATGGGGCGCGTCAACGCCACGCGGCTGCGCACCGGCCAGCTCGAGGACGAGGACTGGTCGCGCGTAAACATGGCGATCAAGATGCTCTCCGACGTCAAGGTCTTCATCGACGACACGCCGGCGCTGTCGCCCGACGTGCTGCGCTCGAAGGCCCGCCGCATCAAGCGCGAGCACGACCTCGGCCTGATCGTGGTCGACTACCTGCAGCTGATGCAGGTGCCGGGGACCGGCGAGAACCGCACCAACGAGATCTCGGAGATCTCGCGCTCGCTGAAAGCCCTGGCGATGGAATTGAAGGTGCCGGTGATCGCGCTGTCGCAGCTCAATCGCGGCCTGGAGTCACGTACCGACAAGCGTCCGGTGATGTCCGACTTGCGCGAGTCGGGCGCTATCGAGCAGGACGCCGACATCATCGTCTTCATCTACCGCGACGAGTACTACCACAAGGACTCGACCGACAAGGGTCTCGCGGAGGTCATCATCGGCAAGCAGCGTAACGGCCCGACCGGCACGGTGAAGCTGAAGTTCTTTGGCGAATACACGCGTTTCGACAATCTCGCGCGCGATTCGGTGGGTAGCTTCGAGTAGCGTTCGGCCTGATCACGGCGCAATGCGGCCCAAGATGATTCGCGGCCGCGCTGCGGCTGGTGCGGCAGCTCAGCTGAAGTCGTCCGCCTTGCCGATCAATTCGACGCCGTCGAACACCTCGGGTAGTGTCTTGGCCAGATGCAGCAGCGCGAACAGCACGACGCCGTGATGGGCATGGAAGTCGAACTCACCGGTGAAGGTGCTCACGCTTTCATTGATGCCGGACACCAGTAATAGCAGGCCGACTGCCAGCCGGACCATCGGGTGTTCGGATACCCTTCTGAGCGCGTGCATCAGCTTTCGGGTCATGGGGCTCGTCCTGGGTGAAGTCGATGGCATGGATAGAAGTTGTTTGAGAAAGCAGCGGCTTACGCCGTGCTTGGATCGACCGGATCCAGTCGGTTCGAATATTGACGAGGGATCCGCTCGTTAAGGCCCGTCAGGATTTCGTAGGGAATGGTTCCCGCCAGCTGGGCGACTTCTTCAGTTCGGATCGACAGTCCATCCTGATCGCCTATCAAGACCACGGGATCTTCGTTGTATGCGCTGCCGCAGGGGCCGAGATCGACCATGAACTGGTCCATGCAGATGCGGCCGACCATGGGGTGGCGCTGGCCGCGGATGAGCACTTCTCCGCGTGATG
>DASUOA010000270.1:0-3500 GCA_036276895.1 Arenimonas sp.
AGTACATGCGCCGCGTGTACCGCCAGACCGGCTACGGCGAGGTGCGTTGCCCGCAGATCCTGGACGTGTCGCTGTGGCAGAAGTCCGGCCACTGGGACAACTACAAGGACAACATGTTCTTCACCGAGTCCGAGAAGCGGACCTACGCGGTCAAGCCGATGAACTGCCCGGGCCACGTGCAGATCTACAACCACGGCCTGCACAGCTATCGCGACCTGCCGATCCGTTACGGCGAGTTCGGCGCCTGCCATCGCAACGAGCCCTCCGGCGCGCTGCACGGCATCATGCGCGTGCGCAGCTTCACCCAGGACGATGGCCACATTTTCTGCACCGAGGACCAGGTCGAGGCCGAGGTCACCGCCTTCCACCGGCAGGCGATGCAGGTCTATTCGGACTTCGGCTTCACCGACATCTCGCTCAAGATCGCGTTGCGCCCGGAGCCACGACTCGGCGATGACGCCACCTGGGACAAGGCCGAGAACGCCCTGCGCGCGGCCCTGCGTGCCGCCGGCGTCGAGTGGGAAGAACTGCCGGGCGAGGGCGCCTTCTATGGCCCGAAAATCGAGTACCACATGCGCGACTCGATCGGCCGTGGTTGGCAGGTCGGCACCATGCAGGTCGACTTCATGATGCCCGAGCGCCTCGGCGCCGAATACGTCGACGAGCACAGCCAGCGCCGGCATCCGGTGATGCTGCATCGCGCCATCGTCGGCTCGATGGAGCGCTTCATCGGCATCTTGATCGAGCACCATGCCGGCCTGCTGCCGGCGTGGCTGGCGCCGGTGCAGGCGGTGGTAATGAACATCACCGACGCCCAGGCCGACTACGTCGAGGAGGTCCGCAAAGCCCTTGCAAATCAAGGTTTCCGGGTCGCCAGCGATTTGCGGAACGAAAAGATCGGCTATAAAATCCGCGAGCACACGCTGCAGAAAGTCCCGTATTTGCTGGTCGTGGGCGACCGCGAGAAGGAAAACGGGGTGGTGGCGGTTCGCACCCGGTCCGGGGAGGATTTGGGCAGCCTGACGCTCACCGAGTTCGCCGCCCGGCTCGGCGCCTGACCGCGCCGATGCAGCGGCCCGAAAGGGCCTGATATAGACTGTTTCACGGACCGGCCCCGCCCCGCGGGGCCGAACGCCAACCCCCAGAGGACCACGCGAATCAATACTTCGACCACCGACAAGGGCAACCGCAAGAACCTCGACATCCGCGTGCCGCGCGTACGCGTGATCGGCGCAGAGGGCGAGATGCTCGGCATCCTGTCGCGCGACCAGGCGCTCGCCGCCGCCGAAGAAGCCGGGCTCGACCTTGTCGAGATCCAGCCGACGGCCGATCCGCCCGTCTGCCGCCTGATGGACTATGGCAAGTTCAAGTTCGAGCAGCAGAAGAAGGCGAACGCCGCCAAGAAGAAGCAGAAGATCGTCGAGATCAAGGAGCTCAAGTTCCGCCCGACCACCGACGACGGCGACTACAACATCAAGATGCGCAACCTGCGTCGTTTCCTCGAGGAAGGCGACAAGGTCAAGGTCAACATCCGCTTCAAGGGGCGCGAGATGTCGCACCAGGAGCTGGGTCTGGAGATGGCCAAGCGCATCGAGACCGACCTCGGCGAAGACGTGGTGATCGAGCAGCGGCCGCGCCTCGAGGGCCGGCAGATGATCATGATGGTCGCGCCGAAGAAGAAGTAAGACCGTCAGTTTGCCGCGCCATCCGGAACGGGAGCTTGCATAAGCTCCCGTTTTCATTGCACAATTCGCGGTTCTTGGCTCCGGCCAAGGCCCCGGCGGCGGTTGCCGGGCCGGTCGACAGACCGGCGAATCCGCCTTGGACCCGTCGTCGATTCCCCATGGAATCAACGACCTACTAGCCGATACGGGCAGGAAGGAAAGCGCATCCTCGGGTGCCGCCTGGATCAGTAACGAACATCCGAAAGGACCTCACGATGGCCAAGATCAAGATCAAGACCAATCGCGCGGCCGCCAAGCGCTTCCGGAAGACCGCTTCCGGCAAGTTCAAGGCAGGTCACGCCAACCGTAGCCACATCCTCACCAAGATGGCGACCAAGACCAAGCGCAACCTGCGGCAGACGAACCACGTCCGCGCCGAGGATGCCGGCCGTCTGATGCGTCAATTGCCCTATCTCTGAGGAGGACTGAACCATGGCACGTATCAAGCGTGGTGTGACGGCGCGTCGCCGCCACAAGAAGATCATCAAGCTGGCGAAGGGCTACTACAACGCCCGTCGCAAGGTGTTCCGCGTTGCCAAGCAGGCGGTCACCAAGGCGCAGCAGTACGCCTACATCGGCCGCAAGCAGAAGAAGCGCCAGTTCCGCAGCCTGTGGATCGTGCGTATCAACGCCGCCGCCCGTCAGTACGGCCTGTCCTACAGCCGCCTGATGAACGGCCTGAAAAAGGCCAATGTCGAGCTCGACCGCAAGGCCCTGGCCGACATCGCGGTGCACGACATCAATGCCTTCGGCGCCATCGCCGAGCAGGCCAAGCGCGCTCTCGCGGCGTAAGGCACAGCACGGGCGCGGCCCTGCCGCGCAGATGCTGCAAGGCATCGCCGTGAAACGAAGAGGGGGAGGGCGAGAGTCCTTCCCCTTTTTCTTTGGAGTGTTCGGGAAGCCCGATGAGCGACATTGAACAGTTGACCCAGAAAGCGCTGGCCGACGTGGCCATGGCGCCCGATCTTGATGCGCTCGACGCGCTGCGCGTTGCCCTGCTCGGTAAATCCGGCAGCATCACCGGCCAGCTCAAGCAACTCGGTGCGTTGCCGGCCGAGCAGCGCAAAACGGCCGGCGAGAGCATCAACCGCGCCAAGGAGGCCGTGGCCGAGGCTATCGCCGCGCGCAAGGCGGTGCTGGAAGAGCAGGCCTTCGAGCACCGCATCGCCTCCGAGCGGATCGATGTGACGCTGCCGGGTCGGCGCGCACAGGTCGGCACCTTGCATCCGGTGTCGCGCACGCTCGAACGCATCACCGACATCTTCGCGCGGCTCGGTTACCAGCTGGCCGATGGTCCGGAGATCGAGGACGATTTCCACAACTTCGAGGCGCTGAATTTCCCGCCGCATCATCCAGCGCGCGCCATGCACGACACGTTCTATTTCCCGGACGGTCGCCTGCTGCGTACGCATACCTCGGGTGTGCAGGTGCGCTTCATGCAGAACAACAAACCGCCGCTGCGCATGCTGGCGGCCGGCAAGGTCTACCGCAGCGATTCCGACCAGACGCATACGCCGATGTTCCACCAGGTCGAAGGCCTGCTGGTCGACGAGACATCGAGCTTCGCCGATCTCAAGGGCACCCTGGCCGAGTTCGTGCGCGCGTTTTTCGAGCGCGATTTCGAGATGCGTTTCCGTCCCAGCTACTTCCCCTTCACCGAGCCCTCGGCCGAGGTCGACATCGCCTGGCAGCAGGCTGACGGCAGCACGCGGTGGCTGGAGGTACTGGGCTGCGGCATGGTGCACCCCAATGTGCTGCGCGCTTGCGGCATCGATG
>DASUOA010000271.1:0-7248 GCA_036276895.1 Arenimonas sp.
CGGCCGTTGCCGATCAGGGTCTCGATCTCGCCCTTGACCAGATGGATGCGACGCAAAGCATGGTTGCCGGTGTCAGCGACATACAGCCAATCGCGCATCAGGCGCAGGCCACGCGGAGCGCGGAAGCCGGCTTCATCGGACTTGCCGTCGACCAACTCGCCCTGCCCGCTGCCGAACTGCCGGAGCACCCGACCTTCGTGGTTGCACTCGAGGATGCGATTGTTGCCACTGTCGGCGATATAGACATGTTTGTCGCTGGCGGCGAGCCCGGACGGGAAGCGCAGCCCCTGCCCGGTGTCACGCCTGCGGCGCGGCGCAGACTCGGCCGATTCGGGCAGTTCGGACTCGGCCAGCAACTCCTCGATCGCCGAATCAAGCAGATTGCCAGGCTGGTCGCCGACCAGGGTGCGACGGACGCCGCCAGAAGCATCCACCAGCACCAGCGATGGCCAGGCCCGTAGCTGGAAGTGCTGCCATGCCACCCAGCCATGGTCGTTGGCCACCGGACAGTCGAGACCCAATTGCTGTGCCGCGCGCAACACGCGCTCGTCGTCCTGCTCGGCGTCGAACTTCGGTTGATGGATCGCCAGAACCGACAAGCCCACGGGGTGGCGCCGCTGCAGGCGCACCACCGCATCAATCAGGGTCTGGCACCAGGGCGACGCCGCATTCCAGAACAGCAGCAGGCAGACCTGCCCGCGGTGGCCAGCCAGAGTTTGCCGTTCGCTGTTCAACCAGTGCAGCGAGGCGTGAAGTTCAGGGGCGCGCGTGATCACGGTGGACATCGTCGCCGGTCTCCGGTGTGCATTCCTTGCAGAGAACGGATTATGCCCGTCCGAGCAGCCGCGCCAGCATCGCGTCGGCCAGCGACCCGGCAAGATCGGCGACGGTCTCGAAGTCGCGGCGGTCGCCATAGTAGGGATCAGGCACTTCACTGCGCGCCGTTATGCCCGCCCATTCCAGTGCCAATGCCAGCTCGGCCGTTGCATCGGCCGGGCGACGACGACGCAACTCGGCGAGGTTGTCGCGGTCAGCGCACAGCAGCAGGTCGAACGCGTGGAAGTCCCGCTCGGTCACCACCCGCGCACGCAATCCCGAGATGTCGATTCCGCGCGCAGCCAGGCAGGCGATGGCGCGCGGATCGGGGGCTCGACCGGCATGCCAGCCACCCGTTCCCGCAGAGTCGATCGACCACTCCGCCGCGTGCGGGTGCGCGGCCAGACGCTGCCGAAACACGCCCTCGAGCATCGGCGAGCGACAGATATTCCCCATGCAGACGAATAGTATTTTCAATGTGTTAGGAGCGTTTGTTAACCAATGACGCGAATATATGCTGCGCCCGTTCGAGATCCGGCTCGGTGTCGACGCCCGGCGGAAACGGCGCCGGCGTCGGCATGACGGCGATACGGCAACCGGCCTCCAGCACACGCAGCTGCTCCAGCGATTCCAACTGCTCCAGTCGCCCCGGAGGCATCGCCGCAAACCGGCGCAGGAAGCCGGCGCGATAGGCATAGATGCCGATGTGCCGCAGCCAGCCCTCGGCTTTGCCCAGGCGCTCGCGGGCGAAGCGGTCGCGGTCCCAGGGAATCGGCGCGCGACTGAAGTACAGCGCCTGCCCATGTGCATCACAGACCACCTTGACGGCGTTCGGATCAAAAACGGGTTCGAGCTCCGTCACCGGCTCGACCAGGGTCGCCATCTCACTGCCGGATCGCTGCAGCAGCTCGGCCACGGCGCGGATGCCCTCAGGCGGTGCGAAGGGCTCGTCGCCCTGGAGGTTCACGATGATCCGATCGTCGGGCCAACCCAGTTGCGCGGCGCATTCGGCCAGGCGGTCGGTGCCGGAACGATGATCCGTGCGCGTCATGCACACCTGTACCCGATCTGCCGTCACCGCGGCGGCGACCTGCGCGTCGTCAGTCGCCACCACCACTTCGCGGGCGCCAGCGGCCAGTGCGCGTTCGACCACGTGCATGATCATCGGCCGATCGCCGATCAGGCGCAGCGGCTTGCCCGGCAGCCGCGTGGCCGCGAGCCGGGCGGGAATGGCGACGACAAAATCAAGGCGTTCGGACATCAGGGCGCAACTCGCTCAATCGTTGATCCAGTGCTGCCAGCAGGCTCTCCGGCAACTCGGCTTCCACCGGCACCACCCAAGCATCCTGCAGGGCGAGGCTACGGCATTTGACGGCGTCCTTCTCGGTCATCAGCAGCGGCGCAGGCGGGAAAAACTGCAACTCTTCGCGGCGGTAAGCGTGGTGATCCGGGAACGCATGCTCGACCGGGTCGAGCCCGAGCGCGCGAAGTCCGGAGAAGAATCGCCCCGGATTGCCGATGCCCGCAATCGCATGCACCGTTTTGCCCGCGAACGCCGCCAGCGGGCGACCGGCGCCACCGTGCAAGGGCTGGGCATCGCCCAGACGGAAGTGCATCGACCACGCGTCGAGTCGAGTCGCATCGCCGTTGACCACGCGGAAGTCGACGGCGCGCCCCGCAAGCTCCCGCAAGGGGCCCGCCGGCAGCAGCTGGCCATTGCCGTAGCGGCGTTCGCCATCGACAACCTCGATCTCGATATCGCGCGCCAGGCGTCGATGCTGCAGTCCGTCGTCGGCCAGTATCAAGTTGCAGCCATCAGCGATCAGCGCGCGAGCGGCGGCAACGCGATCGCGATCGACCTGCACCGGCAGTCCGGTGCGCTGCGCGATCAGCAGCGGCTCGTCGCCGCAGTCGGCCGCTGTCGAGTCGGCGGTCACCCGTAGCGGATCCCTCGATCGGCGGCCATAGCCGCGGCTGACGACGCCCGGCCGCCAGCCGCTCGCCGCCAGGTGTCGGGCCAAGGCGATGCACAAAGGTGTCTTGCCGCTGCCGCCGGCGACCAGATTGCCGATCACGATCACCGGCACCGACACCCGCTCGCTGCGCGACAGGCCGAGCCGATACGCAACGTCGCGCAGCAGCCACAATGCGCGATACACCAGCGACAGCAACCGCAGCCCGGCGCCGGGCGCCACGCCGCCATACCAGCGCTGCAGCAGCCAGCGCTCCAGCCGCGCGCTCACCCCGCCTCGACCTCGCGGAACTGCATGCGGTGCAGGTGTGCATACAGACCACCGCGTGCCAACAGCTCGGCATGCCGGCCCTGCTCCACCAGCTTGCCGTGGTCGAGCACCAGCACCTGGTCGGCATGCTCGACGGTCGACAACCGGTGCGCGATCACCAGCGTGGTGCGATCCGGAATCAGTCGATTCAAAGCGTCCTGCACCAGCCGCTCGGACTCGTTGTCGAGCGCGGCCGTGGCTTCGTCGAGGATCAGGATCGGGGCGTCCTTGAGGATGGCGCGGGCAATGGCGATGCGCTGGCGCTGGCCACCGGAGAGCAGGCTGCCGTTCTCGCCGATGCGCGCGTCCATACCGCCCGTCAGTCGATCGATGAACTCGGTGGCATTGGCGGCTTCGGCGGCGCGCCGGATCGCCGCGGCGTCGACGCCTTCCTGGCCATAGGCGATGTTGGCGGCGATGCTGTCGTCGAACAGCATCACCTTCTGACCGACGAAGGCGATCTGCCGGCGCAGGTCAGCCAAGCGATAGTCGGCGAGCGGTTGGCCGTCAAGACGAAGCTCGCCGCCGTCGATTTCGTAGAAGCGTGGTAACAGGCGCACCAGGCTGGTCTTGCCGCTGCCGGAGCGACCGACGATGGCCGTGACGGTGCCAGGGCGTGCGACAAAGCTGATCCGGTCCAGGGCCAGCTCCGGCTTGCCCGGGTAACGCAGGCTGACCTCGCGGAACTCGACCTCGCCGCGGGCGCGGGCCAACGCGCGATGGCCTTGGTCCGGCTCGTCGGGCTGGTCGAGAATCGAGAACAGGCGCTCGGCCGCCGCCACGCCTTTCTGGATCTGCCCCTGCACGGTGGTGATCTTCTTGAGCGACGGCAGCAGCGTCATCATCGCCATCATCAGTGCCACGAAGGCGCCGGCACTCAAGCGACCACTGCTGGCTTCGTAGCCGGCGATCAGCAGGATCACCGCCAGGGCCACAGCCGCCAACCACTGCACCACCGCCGAGGCGGCGGCGCGCGTTGATTCAACCTTGACGAACAGCCGCAGGTTGCGGTCGATCAACTCGCCGTAGCGGGCCTGTTCCAACGGCTGGGCGCCATAGATCTTGACGTCCTGTTGCGCGTGCAGGGCCTGCTCAGCCGTCTGCGCCATCTCGGCGACACCGTCCTGGATGTTGCGATTGATGCGCCGGTATCGGCGTCCGACCACGTGCGAAATCAAGGCCATCAACGGCGCGATCACGGCGATTGCCAGGGTGACGCGCGGGCTGTAGAGGAGCATCACGCCGATCAGCGCGAGAATGGTCAGGCTGTCGGTGACCAGCACCTTGATCGACTCGCTGGTCGCCTGCGCCACCTGCTCGGTGTCGTAGTTCAGGCGCGAAACCATCGCCGGCACGGTCTCCACATCGAAGCGGCTGCTCGGCAGATGCAGGTACTTGGCCATCACCGCCTGGCGGAGGTCGCGAACGACACTGCGACCGGAACGCGCCATGCAGTAGTCGGTGCTGTAGGTCGCCATGCCGCGCACCAGGAACAGCCCGACCAGCAGCGCCGGCAAGGTCCAACGCACCTCGGGATTCCGCGCCACGAAGGTCTCGTCGACCATCGGCTTCATCAGCATGGTGAACGCGCCAGCCGCCAGGGCTTCGACGATCATCGCCACGAAGGCCACCGCCAACAGCGGCCAGTAGGGCCGCGCATGGGACAGCAGGCGCGCATAGATCGCCGCCGGGGAGCTGGGCTCGCTCACGGCTTGGCCTCGGGCGAAGTGGCGAGATTGACGTTGCTCAAGCCCAGCTGACCGAGCGCGTCCATTGCCGTGATCATCGCCTGGTAGGGCGCACGCGCATCACCGCGCAACAGCACCGGACGCTCGCGATCGTCGCCGACCGCCTGCGCCAAGGCCTGGCGCAGCGAGTCGACATCCTGCTTGAGCACTTCATTGCTGCCGATGTAGTAACGGCCATCGGCATCGACCACCAGCAGCAGCGGCTCCGCCGCCTGCACCTTGGTGGTGGCCTGCGCCGTGGGCAGGCTCAATTTGAGCGCGGCGCGGTGGTCGAAGGTGGTGGTGACCACCAGGAAGATCAGCAGGCAGAAGACTACGTCGATCAGGGAGACCAGGTTGATCTCCGGCTCTTCCTGAAGGCGCCCGGACTGCAATCTCATCCGTGTCCCCGCTTCTTGCTGCGGGTAGCCGCAGACGGCACCGGGCGCGATTCCGACTGGATGCCCTCGTCGAGCGCATCAAGCAGCGCCATCGCCTGCTTCTCCATCTCCACCACGTACTCGGCGACGCGGCCACGCAGGTAGCGATAGAAGATCAACGCCGGAATCGCCACCACCAAGCCCGCGGCCGTGCTGATCAGCGCCTGGCCGATACCACCGGCCAACTGGTTGGCGTCACCGACGCCGGCGGTGAGGATGTCCATGAACATCATGATCATGCCCAGCACGGTGCCCAGCAGGCCGAGCAGCGGCGTTACCGCGGCGATCGTGCCCAAGGTGTTGAGGAAACGCTCCAACCGGTGCAGCACGTGACGCCCGATATCCTCGATGCGCTCCTTGATGATCTCGCGCGGGCGGTGACGGACGTCGAGCGCGGCGGCCAGCAGCTCGCCCAGCGGCGAGTTCTGCCGCAGCAGGTCGATGTGCTTGGGATCGAGTTCGCGGCCACGCGCCCAGTCGCGCACCTCGTCGCCGAGGCCGGGTGGCAGCACTTCGACGCTGCGCAGGCTCCAGAAACGTTCGACGATGATGGCCAGCGCGATGATGGCCAGCAGGATGATCGGCAGCATCACCCAGCCGCCTGCCTTGATGAGTTCCAGCACGCGGGAAATTCCTCGCTAAGGGGGAGATAGCATAGCCCGAGCAGCGCTCGGGCCGCTCAGCCGCCGGAACCTGCCGCGTCGCCGACAGCCAAGGCCTCGGCGGGTCGCCAGTAGCGCGGGTGGTCGAAGCGGTAGCGCTCTCGCAGCTCGGCGCCACCCGCCCCCAGTCGGACCCGCACCATGCCGCTGCCGGCGCTGTCGAGCAGCGTGCTGCCGACCTCGCGATAGCGCGCGACGATCTCGTCCCTGGGCAGATCGAACCGGTTGTTGCTGCCTACGCCGAACAGCGCCAGCTGCGGTGCAACGGCAGCGACGAAAGGCGCGCTCGAAGAAGTCGGGCTGCCATGGTGCGGCACAACCAATACCTCGGCGGGCAGTGCCGCCGGTTGCTCCTTGAGCAGGCGCGCCTCCACGTGCCGGCCGATGTCGCCCGGCAACAGCGCGCTGGCACCGGCCGCCTCCACCCGCAGCACGCAGGAGCTGTCGTTGCCCATGTACGGATACAGCGGTGGCGGGTGCAGGATGCGGAAGCGCACGCCATCCCACTCCCAGCTTTGCTCACGCTGGCAAAGCGAGGCGTCGGCAAGCGGCCATCCCTCGGGCGCGCGGGTCGAGGCGACCGGGAGCTCGCGGCGGATCGCGCCCACCCCGCCCGAATGGTCGTTGTGGCCATGACTGACCAGCAAGGCGTCGAGTCTGAGCACACCGAGGCTGCGCAGCGCCGGCAGCACCGCAGCCTCGCCCATATCAAGGCCATGGGGCGCAGCCGGCCCGGCGTCGAACAGCAGCGCATGTCCACGCGTACGGATCAGCACCGACGAGCCTTGCCCCACATCCAGCATCACCAGATCGGCCTCGCCATGCGCAGGCCGATCCTGCGCCGGCCACAGCAAGGGCAGCAGCAGGACGGCGGCCAAGGGCTTGCCCGGCACACCGCGTGGCAGCAACAGCCAGAAGGCACCGAGCAACGCCAGCAACAGGATCGGAAGTGATGGCTCGGGCAGCCAGAGCAACGACAGCGGCGACTCGGCGATGCGCTCCAGCCCACTCCACAGCACATCCATGAGCCATGCGGCGAGCCGCCACAGCGTATCGGCAGCCGCGGTGCTCAGCGGCGCGGCGAGAAGACCGAGCACGGCCAACGGCACCACGCCGAGGCTGATCCAGGGAATGCCGACCAGGTTGACGAGCACGCCGGCCAGCGATGCTTGGCTGAAGAACCACACCGTCAACGGCAGCAGTCCAAGCATCGCCACGCCTTGCGCGTGCAGGAAACTGCGCAGCAGCCCAGCCTCATGCGCGTCAGGCAGGCACCACATCAACCACGCCACTCCGAGAAAGCTGAGCCAGAATCCGGGCA
>DASUOA010000272.1:0-4422 GCA_036276895.1 Arenimonas sp.
CGCTGGCGCGTTGCATCGTCGACCTGCAGGAACAGATACACACGCTCGTTGCTGCGGCCGACCGCCGCGCGTAACCACGGCCGACCGGCGCCAAAGGCCAGCGGCTCGGCCGCGGCGCCCTGCCAGTCGCCGGCCTCGCCATCGAGTCGCGGCGCGAAGCCGAGGCGCTGCGCGAACCAGCCATTGCCGGCCGGCGGCAAGCGCCCCGGCATCTGCGCGATACCGCGCGCCAGCGCCTCGGCCGAAGCCAGCAACGCCTGCTCCTGCCCCGCGCGCAGCAGCACTTCGAGCTGGCGCACAAACTGCCAGCCGGCCCAGGGCAGCACCAGGATCGACAAGGAGACAAGCAGCAGCTTGCTGCGCAGCTGCATCAGGCGCGCCAGCGGTAACCGGCGCCGTGCACGGTGTCGATCTCGTCGAAGTTCGCGTCGAGCGCCTGGAATTTGCGGCGGATGCGCTTGATATGCGAGGTGATGGTCGATTCGTCGACCACCACCTGCGCTTCGCGCATCAGTTGCTCGCGGCTTTTCACGTGACCCGGATAGCGCACCAGCGCGTGCACCATCCAGAACTCGGTGACGGTCAACTCGACCTCGCGATCGTGCCAGCAGATGCGCAGGCGTTCGAGTTCCAAGGAAAGCTCGCGCAGGCGCAGTACCGACTCGCGCGGCGCCGGCTGCGCCTGCGCATCAACGCGACGCAACAGGGCGTGGATGCGCGCGGTCAGCTGCGGTAAGGACGTCGACTTGGCGAGGTAGTCGTCGGCGCCGAGGCGCAGCCCGGAGACCACGTCGACTTCGTCGTCGCGGGCGGTCAGAAAAATGATCGGCAGCGTCGACGAACGCGCGCGCAATTCGCGGCAGAGCTCAAAGCCGCCCTCGGGCTCGTCGCCGAGGCCGACATCGATGATGACGAGGTCCGGCAGTCTGAGCGCGAACGCCAGTCGCGCCTCGGCGCGACTGGCGAGCGCCTGCACGGCATAACCATGCCGGCGCAAGGCTTCGGCGTAGTTGTCCCGGATCGCCGGTTCGTCTTCGATGATGGCCACGGTGCGCGACATGGGGCGCAGCTTAGGCGGCGCGCACGCATGCCCGCAATGCGTTGCCCGCAAATTGCCAGATTTGATCAGCGCCCTGCCCGCGGCCGCCCCGGCCTTGCCGCATGGCGGGCGCGAAATGCAGCCGTCACCCAAGGAGACGGCCATGCAAACCAGAGAACATCGTGAAACCGAGCGGCCGCGCTGGTTCTGGCGCCGTCGCCGCCTCACGCCCGCGCCGAAGCAGCTGCTGTCGCTGTCCTTCCTGCTGCTGATCCTGCTCTCGCATCTTGTCCATGCGCAGGATGGCAGCGGCCTGCTGCTCGGCGCCGGCGACCACTGGCGCCCCGGCCTGATCATGGATACCGACGTCGAACTGCACGTCCGCGGCCTGATCGCCGAGGTGCGGCTGCGGCAGCGCTTCCGCAACGACAGCGGGCAGTGGCAGGAAGGCCGCTACCTGCTGCCGCTGCCGGAAAACGCCGCGGTCGATACGCTGACGGTGCGCATCGGCGAGCGTCTGATCGAAGGCGAGATCCGCGAGAAGGCCGAAGCGCGCAAGGTCTACGAGCAGGCCGCCGCCCGCGGCCAGCGCGCCGGCCTGGTCGAGCAGAACCGACCCAACCTGTTCCGCACCGCGATCGCCAATATCGCGCCGGATGAAGAAGTCGAAGTCGAGCTGCGCTACTGGCAGCCAGTGGATTTCCGCGACGGCGTGTTCGCGCTCGGCCTGCCGCTGACGCTGACGCCACGCTACACCCCTGGCAACTGCGAGGGCTGCGATGTGCCGGCGGAAAGCCTGCCAGCCACCACGGCGACCAGCGAAGGCTTCGCGCTGGCGCTGCCGCCGACGGTGGCGCTGCGCGCGGTGATCGACGCGGGCCTGTCGCTGCAACGCGTGTACAGCCCCTCGCATGCGGTCAGCGTGCACGGCGATGGCGAACATTGGCAGGTCGAACTGGCCGAACTGGTCGAGGCCAGCGACCGCGACTTCCTGCTGCGCTGGGAGCCCGAGCCGAGCGCGACGCCGCGCAGCGCAGTATTCACCGAGCAGGTCGATGGCGAGCACTACGCACTGCTGATGCTGGTGCCGCCGACGCTGCCGTCGGCACCGCTGCCGCGCGAACTGGTCCTGGTGATCGACAACTCCGGCTCGATGCTGGGCGAATCGATGGAGCAGGCCAAGGCCGCCGCCGATCGCGCACTGGCGCGACTGCGCCCCGGCGATCGCTTCAACGTGATCCGCTTCGACCACACACACGAAGCGCTGTATCCGCAGGCCGTCGCCGCCGAGCCCGGTGCCGTCGCCGAAGCGCGGATGTTCGTGCGCGGGCTGCGGGCCGAAGGTGGCACCGAGCTGCTGCCGGCGCTGCGTCGCGCCTTCGAGGGTCAGGCGCCGCAGGGCTTTCTGCGCCAGGTGGTGCTCGCGACCGACGCCGCCATCGGCAACGAGGAGCAGGTGCTGCGCGCGATCGAACTCGAGCGCGGCAATGCGCGACTGTTCCCGGTCGGCATCGGCAGCGCGCCGAACGGGCACTTCCTGCGCAAATCGGCCGAGCTCGGGCGCGGCAGCCAGTTGCTGATCCGCGACATCGGCGAAGTGGCCGAGCGCATGGACGAACTGCTGGCCCGCCTCGACCGCCCGGCGATGCGCGACATCCGCGTCAGCTGGCCCGGCATCGCCGATGGTTACCCGCAGCAGGTGCCCGACCTCTACCAGGGCGAGGCGCTGCAGGTGGTGGCGAAGCTCGCGCAACCCGCAGGCATCGCGCAGATCAGCGGCCTGACGCCGCAGCCATGGAATCGTCCGCTGGCACTGCAGCGCAAGGACGGCCACGACTCGCCGGGCGTGGCGCGGCTGTGGGCACGCGCGCGCATCGAGTCGCTGGAGGATGCCATGCGTCGCGGCGCTGATGAGGCCGAGATCCGCCCGCAGATCCTCGACACCGCGCTGCGGCACCAGTTGCTCAGTCGCTACACCAGCCTGGTCGTGGTCGAACGCACCCCGGCACGCCCCACGCATTCGGGTCTCGCCAGCACCCAGATCGCCAATGCCACGCCGGCCGGCAGCGTCGCCTTTGCCCAAGGCAGCACCGGCTGGCCGCTGGAGCTGCTGCTCGCCGCCGTCCTCGGCCTGATCGCCACCGTTCTCATCCGCCGGAGTTGAGCCATGCACAAGCCCGCCTTCCCCTCGCTGCCCTGCCCCGCCCGCATCCCGCACCGCCCGCCGCTGTGGCTGCGCCTCGCCGCCGGTCTTGGCTGCATCGCGCTGCTGTTGCTGATGCGCGATCCGCCCGGCTGAGCAGGCACCCGCTACGCCACTGGACAAGGAGCATCGCCATGTTGCTGATCATCGAAGACCGCCAGAGCTTCCACACCCTGACCGCGAACGAGCCCGCGCGCTCGACCGAGCTGGCCCTGCAACGCATGCAATGGCCGACGCAACTGCCGCGACGTACGCCACCGTTCCGCACCCCGTTGCCGGTGCAGCGTCCACCGGGTGAAGCCGCACCACCGCGCGATGAGATCGACCGGGACGACGGCCATGGACATTAGTGTTGCGCAGGTACTGAAGTCGGCGACGCGCAACAAGCGTCGCCGCTTCGCCGGCCTCTCACTGCAGGCCGGCTCGACCCATGGCAGCACCCTCACCGCACGGCGGCTGCTGGCACTGGGCCTGCTGCTGCTCGCCATCCTGGCCGGTGCGCGTGCGTTGTGGCTTCCGGCCAAGGCCGAGCTGGCGCAATGGCTGCTGCAACGCAGCTGGCAGTCGCATCTGCACGACGGCGGCGCGCATCGACCCTGGCCCTGGGCCGACACCACGGCGATCGCGCGCTTGCGGCAGACGCGCCTGGGCATCGACCAGATCGTGCTCGCCGGCGACAGCGGCCGCGTGCTCGCCTTCGGCCCCGGCTGGGCAGCAGCGAGCGCCGCACCGCAGGCGCGACACGGCAACATCGTCATCAGCGGTCATCGCGACACGCATTTCGCCTGGCTGCGCAACCTCCGCCCCGGCGATTTCGTCGAACTGCAGTCACGCCAAGGCTGGCGCGTCTACCGTGCCAGCAGCTTCACCGTGGTCGATGCCGCAACGCAACAGCTGGCACTCGAAGACGACACGCACGCCCTGCAACTCGTCACCTGCTGGCCCTTCGACGCCTTGGCCACGCAAGGCAGCCAACGCCTGCTGATCAAGCTCGAACCGGTCCCCGCCCTGGCCTCGCGCTAGCGGGCGTGGGGCGGGCAACTGCGCAGCCGCAGCCCAAGCGGCCGCTGTTTGAGGTTCTATGTTTGAGCGCAAGCCGCTTGCTGGCCCAGCAGGGCAGGATTGAACGGCTGGCCGCTGTTCCAGACAGCCCAGGCGACCCGCAGCAGCTTGCGCGCCA
>DASUOA010000273.1:0-2599 GCA_036276895.1 Arenimonas sp.
GGGTGGAAGCGGCCTTCGCGCAGTTCGAACAATCCGCCCTGGGTTCCGATCAGCAGGCGCCGGTCGCGGGTCTCCAGCACGAAGCGGACGCGGACGTCGTGCAGTCCTTCAGCCTCGCCAAAGCGCAGCAGCTGTTCGTCCTGAAGTCGGAAGAGGCCCTGGGTGGTGGCAAACCACAGCGCACCGCCGCTATCCCCGACGATGCCATTGATCTGTGCCGAAGCCATCGGTCGCAGCAGCTCGGGCGTGAGCACCTTGCCGTCTTCGAACAGCGCGGCACCGCGACGCGTGCCGATCCAGATGCGCTCGCGCTCGACGCGCAAGGTGTAGACCGTCGGGTGCGGCAGCGCGTCGCCGGGCAGCACCTGCTCGAAGCGGCCCTCGCGCAGGCGCACCAGGCCGGACTCGGTACCGACCCAGGTGTGTCCATCGGGATCGCGCGCGACCGACCACAGGATCGGTTCGCGCAGGCCCTCGCGCACGCTGTAGCGCCGGGTCCAGCCGTTCCACAGACGGATCGCGCCATTCCATTGCGTGCCCAGCCACAGGTTGCCCTCGCGATCTTCGAGCGCGCTGCGCACGGCGATCGATGTCGGCGACTGCTCGATGCGCTCGACCACGCGACCACCACGGAGGCGCAGCAGATGGTCGAGCATCGAGATCCAGAGGTTGCCGTCGCTGTCTTCGAAGATCTCCTCGATCGGCTTGCGCGCCAGCGCCGGGTCGTCGAGGTAGCGTTGCCAGCCGGATTCGCTCAGCCAATACAGGCCGACGCCGGTACCGGCCCATAGCCGTCCCTGCGCCCGGCGCAAGCGGGTGACCACGGCGCTGGCGGCATCGGGCAGGGGCATGAAGCGGCGCTGGCCGGCTTCGAATTGATAGACGCCGCCGATGCTGCCGGCCCAGGTGTGGGTGTCTTCGACCAGCAGGCTCTGGGCGGTGGCGGGCAACGCATGCAGCAGATGCAGGTGGCCATCGCGGACCTGGGCGATGCCGCGGGCAGTGCCGGCCAGCACCCGGCCATCGCGGCCCATTGCCAGGCTGACCACGTCGGTCACCGATTCCAAGCCTTCTGCGATCTCGATGCGCGTGAAGCGGTCGCGCTCGCGCAAGGCCAAGCCCTTGTAGGTGGCGATCCACAGCCGGCCGTTGTCTTCGGCCAGCAGTGCATGGATGAAATCGCCGGGCAGCTCCGGCGTGTTGCTGCTGTCGAAGTTGGCGAAGCGGGCGCCATCGAAGCGGGAGATGCCGGCCTGGGTGCCAAGCCACAGGTAGCCGTCGCTGTCCTGCGCCATCGCGCGCACGGTGATCTGCGGCAGGCCGGCCTCGATGCTCCAGTTGTCGCTGACGTAATGGTGGAAGGCCTTGTCCGGGTCGAGCGCGTGCACGCCGGCCGGGGCCAGCAGCATGCCGGCCAGCAACCATGGCAAGACCAGCGACGACAGTCGGGGCATCGGGGGCGGGCGTAGTGACCGGGACTTCGACTATCCCGCCCCAGCGCGGTCGCCGCAAGCGCCGGCTGGCCCGATCAGCACTCGATGACGTTGACAGCGAGGCCGCCGCGCGAGGTTTCCTTGTACTTGTCCTGCATGTCGCGGCCGGTGTCGCGCATGGTCTTGATCACCTTGTCCAGCGAGACCTTGTGCTTGCCGTCGCCACGCAGGGCCATGCGCGAGGCGTTGATCGCCTTGACCGCGCCCATGGCGTTGCGCTCGATGCAGGGAATCTGCACTAGGCCACCGATCGGGTCACAGGTCAGGCCGAGGTTGTGCTCCATGCCGATCTCGGCGGCGTTCTCGATCTGCCCCGGCGAACCGCCGAGTGCGGCGGTGAGTCCGGCGGCGGCCATCGAGCAGGCCACGCCGACCTCGCCCTGGCAGCCGACTTCGGCACCGGAGATCGAGGCGTTCTCCTTGTACAGGATGCCGATCGCGGCGGCAGTGAGCAGGAAATCGAACACGCCCTGCTCGTTGCTGCCGGGGCAGAAGCGATCGTAATAGTGCAGCACCGACGGGATGATGCCGGCGGCGCCATTGGTCGGCGCGGTGACCACGCGGCCACCGGCGGCGTTCTCCTCATTGACCGCCAGCGCGTAGAGGTTGACCCAGTCGAGCACGGTCAGCGGGTCGCGCATCGCCGCTTCCGGCTTGGTCGAGAGTTCGGCGTGCAGCGACGGCGCCCGCCGCGTCACGTGCAATCCGCCGGGCAGGGTGCCTTTCTCGCGGATGCCGCGTGCGACGCAATCCTGCATCGCCTTCCAGAGCTCGCGCAGGCCGCTGCGGATGCCGTCGTCGTCGCGCCAGGCGCGTTCGTTGGCGAACATCATCGCCGCCATCGTCAACCCTGATTCCTCGCAGCGGGCAAGCAGTTCGGCACCGCTGTGGAACGGATACGGTAGTTCGGTCTCGTCAGCAACGATGCGGTCTTCCGCCGCTTCGTCCTGGTTGACCACGAAGCCGCCACCGACCGAGTAATAGTCTCGGGTTGCGATCACCGCGCCTTCGGCGTCAAAAGCGGTGAAGCGCATGCCATTGGTGTGGAAGGGGAGTTTCTGGCGCTTGTTCATCACCAGGTCGTGCTTCTCGTCGAAACCGATCTC
>DASUOA010000274.1:0-6276 GCA_036276895.1 Arenimonas sp.
GATCGGCGTTGGCTCGGGGCGATCAAGCGCGAAGCTGCGTCCGTCCGGGACCGTGATCACGCCGCAGCCGTTCCAGTCGCAGTGCCAAGCGGCAGGCCAGTCGGGTTGCTGCTGTGCCAGCCAAAGCCGGCCACTCCAGCGGCGTAGCACGCTGCCGCTCCAGCGCAGCTCGGGCACTGCGTCGTCGCGCGCGGCGAGCAGCGGCCCCAGCAGCTCGGTGAAGGCATGCGCGGGCAGCGGCGGATGAGCGTGGCGCGCCAGCCACAGGCGCAGCACCTGCTTCTGCCAACCGGGTGCGAGAGCGGTGAGCGCGTCGATGGACAGCGTGTCTGGGTCGATGCCCTGCACGCGGGCCAGGCGCTCGGCCGCGGCTTCTTCGAGCAGCAACGATTCCTCGGCCAGCCACTGTGCGCTGCGTGCCAGTGATTCACAGGCCTTGGGCCAGCGCTGTCGCAGCAGCGGCATCACCTCGGCGCGCAGGAAGTTGCGGTCGAAACGGGTTTCGCGATTGCTGGGATCTTCGACCCACGTCAAAGCATGCGTCTGCGCATAGTGGTCCAGTGCATCGCGGCCAATGTCCAGTAGAGGTCTCCAGAGCCGGGCTTCGGCGATGTCCCGATGGACGGGCATTCCGGACAGGCCGTGTCCTCCGGCACCGCGCAACAGGCGCAATAGCACGGTCTCGGCCTGGTCATCGCGGTGCTGGGCCAACACCAGTGTTTCGCCTGGCTGCAAGGCTTCGGCGAAGGCGATATAGCGTGCGTTGCGTGCCGCGGCTTCGAGACCTTCGCCGTCGGGTCGTACATCGGCACGATGCCGGATCAAGGTGACGCCCAGCCGCTCGCAGTTGCGCGCGCAGTGGTCGGCCCACTGCCTCGCATCGGCATGCAGCCCGTGTTCGACATGGATCGCGCGCAGACCGCGTGCGCGTGTTGCCGGTTCGTTGGCGAGCGCATGCAGCAGCACGCTCGAGTCGAGACCGCCGCTGTAGGCGACAAGCAATGGCGCATGTTCGCGGGCCGCCTCCCGCAGCGCCGACAACCAGGGCGCGGCGGCGTCCATCGCGGACTCAGGCGGCTTCGAAAGCGCCGTAGCTGCGCAGCCGGCGGTAGCGGCGCTCGAGCAGCTCGTCCATGGCGATGCGTTCGAGTTCATCGAACTCGCGCAGCACAGTGTCTTTGAGTGTCTTGGCCATGGCTTCCGGATCGCGATGGGCGCCGCCCAGCGGCTCGGCGACGATGCGGTCGATCAGCTTGTGCTCGTAAAGTCGCGGTGCGGTGATCGCCATGGCTTCGGCGGCATCCTTCGCCTTTTCCGCCGACTTCCACAGGATCGAGGCGCAGCCTTCGGGCGTGATCACCGAGTAAGTGCTGTACTCGAGCATCAGCGTGCGGTCGCCGACGCCGATCGCCAGCGCTCCACCGGAGCCACCTTCACCGATCACGCAGCAGATTACCTGGGTGCGCAGCTCGGCCATTTCCAACAGGTTGCGGGCGATGGCTTCGGATTGGCCGCGCTCTTCGGCGCCGATGCCGGGGTAGGCGCCGGGAGTGTCGATCAGGGTCAGCAGCGGCAGGCGGAAGCGCTCGGCCAGCTTCATCAGTCGCAGTGCCTTGCGGTAGCCCTCGGGACGCGGCATGCCGAAATTGCGACGGATCTTGGCCTTGGTGTCGCGGCCCTTCTGGTGGCCGATGATCACCATTGGCCGGCCGGCGACGCGGCCCAGGCCGCCGACGATCGCGGCATCGTCGGCATAGAGGCGATCGCCGGCAAGCTCATGGAACTCGTCGCAGATCAGCCGGATGTAATCATTGGTGTACGGTCGCTGCGGGTGGCGCGCCAGCTGCGAGACCTGCCACGGCGTCAGAGTCTTGAAGATCTCGGCGGTGCGCGCGCGCAGCTTCTGCTGCAGGCCGTTGACTTCGGCTTCGATGTCGACCGCCGGGCCAGTGCTGGCACGCCGCAGCTCCTGGATTTTGCCTTCCAGTTCGGCGATGGGCTGTTCGAAATCGAGGAAATTCGGATTCATGCAGGGGTCGGCCGGTGCCGGCGGGACTCGGGGGCGAGGATTCTAGCAGCCTGTCAGCCGCCGCTGGCCCAGGGGCGCTGCAGGGCCAGGCTGACCCCGGAGATGCCTGGCTGGGCGCGCAGTTGGCCGAGCAGGCTGGGATCGCAGCGCAGCGCCTGGATGCCGCCGACATCGACAGCGCCGCGTGCCAGGGCAGTGGCAAGCTCAATTCGCAGCGGCGTACCACCGGGTCGATAGGGCGCGAGCAACTGCTGCAGGCGGTCCCACAGGCCGGGTTGGCGCAGGTCGATGCTCAGGCTCAGCCGCCGCGCGTACTGCGCGCACAGTGCCTGGAAGTCCCAGCAGCCCTTGACCCGCAGCACCATGCCGCCGGAGAACTGGTCCTCGCCGAGATTGCCATCAACGATCAGGATGCGGTCGCGGGTCAGCAGCTGCCCGAACTCGGCGGTGGCGTCACGGAAGAAGGCGAGCTCAAGCTGGCCGCGACCATCCTCGATGCGCACGAAGGCCATCGATTCGCCGCGCCGGCGCACCGCGGTGACCATGCCGGCCAGCACCACCGGCGCTTCGCCGCGGCGATCCTTCTTGGCGCTCCACACCGCATCGAGGCTGCCGAGATCGCAGCCGACCAGGTTCAGCAGTTCGTCGCGATAGGGGTCGATCGGATGACCGCTGAGGTAGTGGCCGAGCGTCTCGCGCTCGCCGGCGAGCTTGGTTTCCAGCGGCCAGTCGTCGGTCTCGGGCAGCTCGATGCGCAGCGCCGGCCCGGCATCGAAGCCGCCGAACAGCGACACCTGGCCGGCGGCGCGCTCGCGCGCCAGTTGCTCGGTGGCCTTGAGCACCTCCGGCAGCTGCGTCAGCAGGCTGGGGCGATTCTTTCCGAGTGCATCGAGTGCACCCGCAGAAATCAGCGCTTCGATCACACGGCGGTTGAGCTTGCCGGAATCGACCCGCTCGCAGAAATCGAGCAGGTCGCGGAACGCGCCGCCCTTGCCGCAGCCCTCGACGATGGCCTCGCAGGCGCCGCGTCCGACGCCTTTTACCGCGCCCAGGCCATAGCGGATGGTCTTCGGATCCAGCGCCTCGAACATGTAACCGGAGCTGTTGACGTCCGGCGGCAGCACGGCAAGACCGATCGCCCGCGCTTCTTCGAGAAAGGTCACCACCTTGTCGGTGTTGTCCATGTCCGAAGACAGCACCGCCGCCATGAACTCGGCCGGATAGTGCTGCTTGAGCCAGGCCGTCTGGTAGGCGACCAATGCATAGGCGGCCGAGTGCGACTTGTTGAAGCCGTACTCGGCAAACTTCTCCATCAGGTCGAAGATGCCGGTGGCGACCTGCGGATCGACGTTGTTCTGCGCTGCGCCTGTTTCGAACTTGGCGCGTTCCTTGGCCATCTCCTCGGGCTTTTTCTTGCCCATGGCACGACGCAGCAGGTCGGCACCGCCCAGCGAGTAGCCGGCCAGGACCTGGGCGATCTGCATCACCTGTTCCTGGTAGACGATCACGCCGTAGGTCGGCGACAGCACCGGCCCGAGCGACGGATGCGAATAGGTGACCTCGGCATTGCCGTGCTTGCGGTCGACCCAGTCGCGATCCATGCCCGAGCCCAGCGGGCCGGGGCGGAACAGCGCCGCCAGCGCGATGATGTCCTCGAAGCGGTCCGGCTTGGCGCGCTTGAGCAGTTCGCGCATGCCGCGCGATTCGAACTGGAACACCGCGACGGTATCGCCGCGCGCGAACAACTCGTAGGTAGGCTTGTCGTCCAGCACCAGCGCCGTGATGTCGAGTGGCGACTGGCCTTCGCGTGCGCGGCGGCGATTGATGGCCTTCACCGCCCAATCGATGATGGTCAACGTGCGCAGGCCGAGGAAGTCGAACTTGACCAGGCCCACTGCCTCGACGTCGTCCTTGTCGAACTGCGTGACCACCGACTTGGCGGTTTCACCCTTGGCTGTGTGTTCGGCGAACAACGGCGAGAAGTCGGTCAGCGGTGTCGGCGCGATCACCACGCCGCCGGCGTGCTTGCCGGCATTGCGGGTGAGGTCTTCGAGTTTCAACGCGAGGTCGAGCAGGTCGCGCACGTCCTCTTCGCGCTGGTAGCGCTCGAGCAGCTCGGCCGAGCACAGCTCCTGGTTCTTCACCGCCGCGTCGCTGCGCCCGAGCGCGTCGTCGAGGGTGATACCGAGCACGTTGGGGATCAGCTTGGCGACGCTGTCAACGAAACCATAGGGATGCCCGAGCACGCGGCCGCAGTCGCGCACTGCCGCCTTCGCGGCCATGGTGCCGTAGGTGATGATCTGGCTGACCTTGTCGCGGCCGTACTTGCGTGCGACGTAGTCGATCACCTCGTCGCGGCGATCCATGCAGAAGTCGATGTCGAAGTCCGGCATCGACACGCGCTCGGGATTGAGGAAGCGCTCGAACAGCAGGTCGTAGGGGATCGGGTCGAGATCGGTGATGCCCAGCGCCCACGCCACCAGGCTGCCTGCGCCGGAGCCGCGGCCCGGGCCGACCGGGATGTCATTGCGCTTGGACCAGTTGATGAAGTCGGCGACGATCAGGAAGTAGCCGGGGAAGCCCATCTTCACGATCACATCGAGTTCGATGTCGAGGCGCTCGACGTAACCCTCGCGCGTGTGCCCCGGCGCGATCGGGTTTTTTTCCAGCCGCTGCGACAGGCCGACATGCGCCTCGTGGCGGATCCAGCTGTCCAGCGTGTGCCCTTCGGGCACCGGGAATTCGGGCAGGTAGTAGGTGCCGAGGCTGAGCTCGAGGTTGCAGCGCCGGGCCAGCTCGACCGTGTTCTCCAGCGCTTCGGGCAGGTCGGCGAACAGCTCGGCCATCTCCTGCGGCGACTTCAGGTACTGCTCGCGCGAGTAGTCGCGGGGCCGCTTGGGGTCGTCGAGCACGCGACCGGTGGCGATGCAAACGCGCGCTTCGTGCGCCTCGAAATCATCGGGATCGAGGAAGCGCACGTCGTTGCTGGCCAGCAGCGGCAGCTCGAAGCGGTCGGCGAGTTCTATCGCGGCGTTGTTGAAGGCCTCTTCGCCCTCGCGCCCGGTGCGGGTGAGCTCGATATAGACGCGGTCGCCGAAGCGGGTCTGCCAGTGGTCGAGCAGGTGTTCGGCGGCGGTCTGCTTGCCGTTGGCGAGCAGCGCGCCGAGCGGGCTTTCGCGGCCGGCGATCAGGATCAACCCATCGTGGTCGGCGTCCAGCCAGTCTGGCTCGATCACCACCTGTTCGCCGCGATGGCCGTCGAGGAATGCGCGCGAGATCAACCGCGACAGCGCCAGGTAACCGTTGCGGTTCTGGCACAGCAGGGTCACGCGAGTCGGTGTCTGCCCTTCATCGGCGATCCACAGATCGGCGCCCGCGACCGGCTTGAGGCCCGCCCCTTCGGCCGCCTTGAAGAACTTCACCAGCGCGAACAGGTTGCTGGTATCGGTCACCGCCACTGCCGGTAAACCGAGCGCAGCGCAGCGCTTGACCAGTTCCGGCAGGCGGATGGTCGAGTCGGTCAGCGAGTACTCGCTGTGCAGGTGCAGGTGGACGAAGCTGGGAGACATGCCGGGCGCCGCGAGGCCGGCGCCCAGCTTAGGTTCCGCTACCCGGTGGGACAAGCCTTGACAGCGGCTCAGCAGACCCGCAGCAGCGCGGTGTGCGCGTAGGGGTCGGCATAGTGCGCGCCGCGCTGGCGACGGCGTTCCAGCAGTGAATTGGCCTGAGTCAGGACATCCGTCTCCCAGGCCAGCCGGCGTTCGGTCGGCGTACCGCGCGGGTGGAAGGTGCTGCGGTAGTGGCAGTAATCCTGATAGTCCTGCGCCTCGCCAGCGAAAGCCTGCCAGCTGAGTTCGACCAGCAATGCGTCGTCGAGCTTGCCGAGCAGCGGTACGGTGTCGGGAATCAGGTCATCGTCGCGACGCACATAGTCGAGCAGCAGGCTGGCGCGCTGGCGCAGCTCGCCAGGGGCATCCCAGTCGCGATCCTGCAGCATCGATTGCAGCATTTCGGCGCGGCCCAGCGGTTCAGCCAGCAAGGCGCTGGCGAGGTCGCGCGGTTTGTCCTGTAGCCAGCGCGCCAGGGTCAGTACCTGGTCGGCCTCGATATGTGGCGCTGCCGTGTTGATGACCGCGAGCAGCGCATTGAACTGCGCCATCTCGTCGGCATCGAGGGCGAAGGCGCCAAGGCTGCGGCGACGAGAATTCGCATTCGCCGGGGGCAGCGGCAGGGTGGTGGTGAGCGGC
>DASUOA010000275.1:0-2180 GCA_036276895.1 Arenimonas sp.
ATCGTGTTCGTGCTGCTGCCGCCTCTGTCGCACCGCGAGTTTTTCCTGGCCTACCTGCTGGCCGCGGTGGCGCGCGGGGTCGTCGTCGGTACCGGCGTGCTGCTGGCATCGGCCTGGTTCATCGACCTGCCCATCGCGCACCCGCTGTGGGTGCTGCTGTTCGGCATTGCCGGCAGCGCGGTTATGGGGTCTCTGGGCATAGTCGCCGGCATCTATTCCGACAAGATCGACCAGCTGGCGGCGTTCACCAATTTCATCATCCTGCCGCTGACGTTCCTGTCGGGCGTGTTCTACTCGATACGTTCGCTGCCGCCATTCTGGCAGGGCGCGTCGCACCTGAACCCGGTGTTCTACATGATCGACGGCTTCCGTTACGGCTTCTTCGGCGTGGCCGATACTTCGCCGTGGCTGAGCCTGGCGATTGTCGGAGCCAGTTTCGCCGCCTTATCATTGCTCAACCTGTGGCTGCTCAAAACGGGATATAAACTGCGGCATTGAATCGGAGCAACAACCATGGTTACACCTGACAGCATCAAACAATCCATCGCCGCCGGCCTCGAGTGCCGGCACCTCGAGGTGTCCGGCGACGGCCATCACTGGGAGGCGATCATCGTCAGCGAAGCGTTTCGCGGCAAGAACAAGGTGCAGCAGCACCAGCTGGTCTATCAGGCGCTGGGCGACCGCATGCGCGAGGAAATCCACGCGCTGTCGATGAAGACACTGACGCCCGAGCAATGGCAAGGCTGAACACCAATGGATAAGCTGGTCATCGACGGCGGCGTGCCGCTGGCGGGTACGGTGGCGATATCGGGCGCCAAGAATGCGGCCCTGCCGATACTGACCGCGGCGCTTCTGACGGAGGATGCGCTGACCGTCGACAACGTGCCGCACCTGCGCGACGTGTCGACCATGCTCAACCTGCTGATGCAGATGGGCGTGGCCACTTCGCTCGACGAAAAGGGCAGCGTGGAACTGCGGGCCGCGAACATCAGCGCACCGGTGGCGACCTATGAACTGGTGAAAACCATGCGCGCCTCGGTGCTGGTGCTGGGACCGCTGCTGGCGCGGCTGGGCGAGGCGCGGGTTTCGCTGCCCGGCGGCTGCGCGATCGGGCTGCGCCCGGTCGATCAGCATTTGAAAGGCCTGCAGGCGCTGGGCGCAACCATCGCCATGGAACACGGCTACATGATTGCGCGGGCGCAGCGTCTGAAGGGCGCGCGCATCTGCATGGACATGGTCACCGTCACCGGCACCGAGAACCTGATGATGGCGGCGACGCTGGCCGAGGGCGTGACGGTGATCGAGAACGCGGCGCGCGAACCGGAAATCCCCGACCTCGCCGCGTGCCTGACCGCGATGGGCGCAAAAATCCGCGGCGCGGGCACGGACGTGATTACCGTGGAAGGAGTGAAGCGGCTGCACGGTGCGCGCCACAGCGTCATGCCGGACCGCATCGAGACCGGCACTTTCCTGGCGGCTGCTGCAGCGACCGGGGGCGACGTGCGGCTCACCGGCGTGCGTCCCGGAACCCTGGACGCCGTGCTCGACAAGCTGCGCGAGACCGGAGTGCATATCGAGACCGGCGCCGACTGGATCCGTGTCCGCACCAACGGCGCGCTGAAGGCGGCCAACGTGCGCACCGCGCCGTATCCGGCGTTTCCGACCGACATGCAGGCGCAGTTCATGGCATTGAACAGCGTGGCGCAGGGCACCGCGCGCGTGGTCGAAACCATATTCGAAAACCGTTTCATGCATGTGCAGGAACTGAAGCGCCTCGGTGCCGACATCGAGGTCGAGGGCAACACCGCGGTGATCAAGGGTGTGGCGCACCTCGACGGCGCAACGGTGATGGCCACCGACCTGCGCGCTTCCGCCAGCCTGGTGGTCGCCGGGCTGGTCGCGCGCGGCACCACCACGGTGGAGCGCATCTATCACCTGGATCGCGGCTACGAGCGCATCGAGGAAAAACTCTCGCGGCTGGGTGCGCGCATCCGCCGCGTGCAATAGGGGGAGCCATGCGCGATTACTGGCTGAGCAAGCTGTTTTTTGACCTGCAGGATCCGGCAAAGGCCGCCGAATACCGCGCCGGACGTGCGCAGGTGCTGGCGCGTTACGAACTCGATCCACAGGTGCGCGCCGCGGTGGAGGCTGATGACGTGGCGTCCCTCGCGCCGCGGGTC
>DASUOA010000276.1:0-4112 GCA_036276895.1 Arenimonas sp.
GTTCGACTGGCTACAGGCACGGGTGCAAAGCCCGTGGGCCTTCCTGTTGCTGCTCAACCTGTTCCTGCTGGTAGTCGGCATGCTGCTCGACATCTTCAGTGCGATTGTCATCCTGACACCGCTGCTGGTGCCGGTGGCTGCGGCCTTCGGCATCCATCCGGTGCACCTGGGCATCGTCATGCTGGCCAATCTGCAGCTGGGCTATTTCACCCCGCCGGTGGGCATGAACCTGTTCATCGCCGCTTACCGCTTCAACCGGCCGCTGCTGCAGCTGGTCCACGCCTGCTGGCCATTTTTCCTGATCCTCGGTTTGGCGGTACTGCTGATTGCCTGGTGGCCGGCGCTGTCGTTGGTCCTGATCTGAACGCGGGGCAGGGCGCAAAGCCGGTATAATGGGTGGCTTCCTTATCCCGGAGCCGCCCATGCTGCGCATCCTGGCCGAAGCACTGACGTTCGACGACGTCTCCCTGGTTCCTGCCCATTCGGTCGTCCTGCCCAAGGACGTCAATCTCGCCACCCGACTGACCCGCGACCTGCGCATCAACCTGCCGATCGTCTCGGCGGCAATGGATACGGTCACCGAGGCCCGGCTCGCCATCGCCATGGCGCAGATGGGCGGCATCGGCATCGTTCACAAGAACATGTCGCTCAAGGCGCAGGCGGCGCATGTGGCCGAGGTCAAGCATTTCGAAGCCGGCGTGATCCGCGAGCCGCTCACCGTCGGTCCGGAAACCACCATTGGCGAGGTGCTCAAGCTCACCCGTGCGCGCAACATATCCGGCGTGCCGGTGGTTGACGGCGGCAAGTTGGTTGGCATCGTCACCGGCCGCGACATGCGCTTTGAGAAGAAGCTCGACGATCCGGTGCGTCACATCATGACCAAGCAGGATCGCCTGGTTACGGTGAAAGAAGGCGCACCCGACGACGAAGTGCTGGCACTGATGCACAAGCACCGCATCGAGAAGGTGCTGGTGGTCGATGACGCCTTCGCGCTGCGCGGGCTGATCACCGTCAAGGACATCCAGAAGGCGCGCGACTTCCCCAATGCCGCCAAGAACGTCGACGAGCAGCTGCTGGTCGGTGCCGCGGTCGGCGTCGGTGGCGATACCGAAGCGCGCATCGAGGCGCTGGTGGCGGCGGGCGTCGACGTGGTCGTGGTCGATACCGCGCACGGCCACTCGCAGGGCGTGCTCGATCGCGTCGCCTGGGTGAAGAAGACCTACCCGAAGCTGCAGGTGATCGGCGGCAACATCGTCACCGGCGATGCTGCGTTGGCGCTGATGGATGCCGGTGCCGATGCGGTCAAGGTTGGCGTTGGTCCCGGTTCGATCTGCACCACGCGCATCGTCGCCGGCGTCGGCGTGCCGCAGATCACTGCCATCGGCATGGTCGCCAAGGCGCTGCAGGAGCGCATCCCGCTGATCGCCGACGGCGGCATCCGCTATTCGGGCGATGTCGCCAAGGCACTGGCTGCCGGTGCGTCCTGCGTGATGATCGGTGGTCTGTTCGCCGGAACCGAGGAAAGCCCGGGCGAGACCGAGCTGTTCCAGGGCCGCAGCTACAAGAGCTATCGCGGCATGGGTTCGCTCGGCGCGATGGAGCTGGGCAGCAAGGACCGCTACTTCCAGGACGCCTCCGACGCCGACAAGCTGGTGCCGGAAGGCATCGAGGGCCGGGTGCCGTATCGGGGTTCGGTGCGCGGCATCGTGCATCAGCTCGCCGGTGGCCTGCGCGCGTCGATGGGTTACGTCGGCTGCGCCAGTATCGAAGAAATGCGCAGCAAGCCGCAGTTCGTGCGCGTCACCAACGCCGGCACCCGCGAGGCGCATGTGCACGACGTGCAGATCACCAAGGAACCGCCGAACTACCGGATGAGCTAAATGCACCAGGACATCCACAGCGACAAGATCCTCATCCTCGATTTCGGCGCGCAGTACACGCAGCTGATCGCGCGTCGCGTGCGCGAGTTCGGCGTCTACTGCGAGATCTGGGCCTGGGACCACGATCCGGCGGAGATCGTCGCGTTCGCGCCCAAGGGCATCATCCTTTCGGGAGGCCCGGAAACCACGACCGCCGAAGGCGCGCCGCGCGCACCGCAGGAGGTGTTCGACGCCGGCGTGCCGGTGCTCGGCATCTGCTACGGCATGCAGACGATGGCGATGCAGCTCGGCGGTCTGGTCGAAGGCGGGCATCACCGCGAATTCGGTTATGCCGAAGTCGAAGTGACCTCGGCCTGCCGCCTGCTCGATGATCTCAAGGACCACGCCGGCAGCCCGCCGCGTCTCGATGTCTGGATGAGCCATGGCGACCGCGTGACGCAGGTTCCCGAAGGCTTCAAGACCACCGCGCGCACGCCGTCGGTGGCGGTTGTGGCGATGGCCGACGAGTCGCGTCGCTGGTACGGCGTGCAGTTCCATCCGGAAGTGACCCATACCAAGTCGGGCGAACAGATGCTGCGCCGCTTCGCGGTGGATATCTGCGGCTGTCGCACGCTGTGGACAGCGGCCAACATCATTGACGACCAAATCGAGCGCGTGCGCGCTCAGGTCGGCGATGACGAAGTGCTGCTGGGCCTGTCTGGCGGCGTCGATTCGTCGGTCGTTGCGGCGCTGCTGCACAGAGCGATCGGCGAGAAGCTCACCTGCGTGTTCGTCGACACCGGCCTGCTGCGCTGGCAGGAAGGCGACCAGGTGATGGCGATGTTCGCCGAGCACATGGGCGTCAAGGTGATCCGCGTCAACGCCGCCGAGCGCTATTTCACCGCGCTCAAGGGTGTCGACGAGCCGGAGGCCAAGCGCAAGATCATCGGCCGCCTGTTCGTCGAGATCTTCGAGGAGGAGTCGGCCAAGCTCAGCAACGTCAAGTGGTTGGCGCAGGGCACGATCTATCCCGACGTGATCGAGTCGGCTGGCAGCAAGACCGGCAAGGCGCACGTGATCAAGAGCCATCACAACGTCGGTGGCCTGCCCGAACATATGAAGCTCGGCCTGGTCGAGCCGCTGCGGGAGCTGTTCAAGGACGAAGTCCGCCGCCTTGGCGTCGCCCTCGGCCTGCCGCGCGAGATGGTGTACCGGCATCCGTTCCCGGGCCCGGGCCTGGGCGTGCGCATCCTCGGCGAGGTCAAGGCCGAGTTCGCTGACCTGCTGGCACGCGCCGATGCGATCTTCATCGACGAGCTGCGCAAGTCGGGCTGGTACGACAAGACCAGCCAGGCTTTTGCTGTGTTCCTGCCGGTCAAGTCGGTGGGCGTGGTCGGCGATGCGCGCGCCTACGAGTGGGTGATCGCGCTGCGTGCGGTCGAAACCATCGACTTCATGACTGCGCACTGGGCGCATCTGCCGTACGACCTGCTGGGCACGGTGTCGAACCGCATCATCAACGAGCTGCGCGGCGTGTCGCGCGTGGTCTACGACATCTCCGGAAAACCACCTGCGACCATCGAGTGGGAGTAACCGGCCTGCTTGCGAGCCATTGGCTCGCAGGCCGGTTACTGACCGGCCATGGATGGCCGGGCCGGGGAGCAACCTGCGAAGAGATCACATGGTGCAGGACGAACAAACCACCGACCTCCGCTGGATGCGGCACGCGCTGCTGTTGGCCGAGCGCGCCGAGCGCGAGGATGACGAAGTGCCGGTGGGTGCTGTGCTGGTCGGCCCCGACGACGAGCTGCTGGCCGAAGGTTGGAACCGCAACTGCACCGAGAACGACCCGACCGCGCACGCCGAGATCGTTGCGATGCGCCAGGGCGGATTGCGCCTCGGCAATCACCGCCTGCTCGGTTGCACGCTGTACGTGACCTTGGAGCCCTGCGCGATGTGCGCGATGGCGATGGTGCATGCACGCGTCAAGCGCGTTGTCTTCGCTGCCAGCGACCCGAAGACCGGTGCCGCAGGCAGCGTGTTCGATCTGCTGGCCGACCCGCGGCATAACCATCGCGTGGAAGTGCAGGGCGGAATCCTCGCAGACGAGGCCAGTCACCGGCTGAGCAACTACTTCCGAAGCAAGCGCGGAAAGCCACCGCTGCCACGAAGCTAGTCCGGTGCGGGTGGCCGCGCAGCCGCAGCCCAAGCGGCCGCTGTTCGAGCCCGAAGGGCGAGTTCGGCCGCGCCGGG
>DASUOA010000277.1:0-4098 GCA_036276895.1 Arenimonas sp.
GCCAACCGCCGGACCCGAGCGCGCTTTGCAGATCGGCGAGCGCCTGCGCGAGCAGGTGGCCGCGCTGCACATCGACTTCGCCGGCCGTGCCCTGCGTGCCACCATCAGTGTCGGTGCCGCCAGCCTGCCAGCGGCCGAAGCCAGCATCGAGCGCCTGTATCGGGAGGCGGATGCCGCCCTGTATCGCGCCAAGCAGCAGGGTCGCAACCGGGTCGAGTTGGCTGTTGTGGTGCCGGCAGCGGCGGTTCCCGCGTGAGTGCCGTGCGCATCGGGCGGAGGCGACGGCATGCTCGATGAACGCACGATCCTGGTGATGAGCGCGATCATGGTGGGGCTGGTCGGCTTTCTCGCCGCTGCCGTGCGCCACGGTCATGCCGAGTTTGCCGCGGGTATGGGCAGCTGGTCGGCCGGTGTCATCCTGATCAGCGCGGGTTTCATGATGACGGTGCTGTCCGGCGGCGAGCCATCGCCGGTCCGGCTCACGCTCAACAACGCCTATTACGTCGCGGGCATGAGTCTGCTGGGCTTCGGTGCGGTTCGCTTCCTCGGTGGCGCGCCGACTCCCGGGTGGTGGTTCGCCGGCACCCTGCTGGTGTTCCTGGGAGGCATCGCGCTGAGCCAGTCACCGTCGCAGCAAGCAGCGGCGCGCATTGGCGTGTTCATGCTGCAGCAGTTGCTGGTAGCCGGTGCCGGCTTGCTGGCGTGGTGGCGCGGTCGCGGCGAAGGGAGCGGCCACGGCCGCTTGCTGCTGCTGATGGCGCTGCTGGTGATGGCTGTGCTGGCGCTGGTGCGTGGCGGCAGCGCGGTCACCGGATGGGCCGACATCCGCCTGCTGACCGGAGCGCGGATCATCTGGCTGGTCGTTGGCGGCATCAGCCTGGCGCTGGTGATGGGGACGCTCGGCATGATCTTGCTGGCCGGCGAGCGCACCCGGCGCCGATTGGAGCAACTGGCCAGTCACGACAGCCTCACCGGGTTGCTGACCCGCGGCGGATTCTCCGATCTGGCGGCGCATGTGTTCGCGGCCTCGCGGCGGGAGACGCGCCGGCTCGCTTTCCTGATCGTCGACATCGATCACTTCAAAGCGATCAACGACCGCCACGGCCACCAGGCCGGCGATGCTGTGCTGGCGGCGGTAGCGCAATGCCTGCAAGCGAGTGCGCGCGAAATCGATCTGGTCAGTCGTTTCGGTGGCGAGGAATTCGCGGTGTTGCTGCCCGAATGCGATGGCGAGCAGGCGCGGCAGGCGGCGGAGCGGCTGCGCAGCAGGGTCGCGGAGCTGCGACTCGCGCATGCCGGGCACGCCCTGCAGGTGACGATCAGCATCGGCGTGGCCAGCGGCGATGCCACCCGCTGCAGCGTCGACGCGCTGTATCGTGAGGCCGACGCCGCGCTCTACCGGGCCAAGGCCGGCGGCCGCAACCGCGTCGAATGCGCGGATGCCGCCGCGGCCGCCGCTACAATGCCGGCATGAACATCCGACCCTTTAAGGGGCAGCTGCCCCAGCTTGGCGAGCGCGTCTACATCGACCCTGCCGCCACCGTCATCGGCGACGTGGTGATCGGCGACGACAGCTCGATCTGGCCCGGCACCGTGCTGCGCGGCGACGTCAACTTCATCCGCATCGGCGCGCGCACCAACATCCAGGACGGCAGCATCGTCCACGTCACCCACGACGGCCCGTACACGCCGCCCGGCGGGCTTGCCACGATCATCGGCAATGACGTCACCATCGGCCACGGCGCGATCATCCATGCCTGCCGCATCGAGGACGCCTGCCTGATCGGCATGGGCGCCACCGTGCTCGACGGCGCGGTGATCCGGCAGCACGGCTTCGTCGGCGCCGGCGCGGTGGTGCCGCCGGGCAAGACGGTCGACAGTGGCGAGCTGTGGCTGGGCAATCCGGCCAAGCCGGTGCGCAAACTCAGCGACAAGGAAATCGAGCAGCTCTACTACAGCGCGCAGCACTACCTGCGACTGAAGGACGCTTACCTCAGCGAACTCTAGCCGTCCCGGTTGCGGGCGACTGCGCAGTCGCAGCCCAAGGCGCACCTGTTTGAGCGCGCCCTGCGCGCGAGTCGTGCGCCGCCGGGGGCGACGGAGCAGTTGCCCGCAACCGGGATGGCGGGCAGCGACGCATCGTGTCTCAGTCCGCCGCGTGCAGCGCCGGCGAATTCTCGCCAAGCGCGCTGTACAGCTCGTCGGTGTCGGGCCGTTTGCCATGCCAGATGGCGAAGCTCTCGGCCGCCTGTTCGATCAGCATGCCGAGGCCATCGACCGCCTCATGGCACTTGGCGGCGCGGGCCCAGGCGAGAAAGCCGATCGCCGCATCGCCGTAGCTCAGGTCCACCGCGCTGCTGCGCGGCGTGACCAGGCCGAACGGGATCTGCAACGCACCATCGCCGCGCCCGGCCGAGGTGGCATTGACCACCATGTCGAACACACCGAGGTTGCGCAGGTCGTTCCAGTAACGCGAATGCACGCGCCCGGGCTCGCCCAGCCGGTCGGCCAGGGCATCGGCCTTCTCCGGCGTGCGGTTGACGATGAACAGCTCGTCGATGCCGGCATCGAGCAGCGCCGGCGCCACCCCGCGGGCGGCACCGCCGGCACCGAGCAGCAGCACCCGGCGGCCGCGCAGATCGAGGCGCAGTCGTTCGGTGAGGTGATGGATCAGGCCGATGCCATCGGTGTTGTCGCCGTGCCAATGGCCATCCTTGCGGGTCAAGGTGTTGACCGCGCCGGCGCGGCGGGCGCGGTCGCTGAGCTGGGCGCAGACCGCCACCACCGCCTCCTTGTGCGGCAGGGTGATATTGGCACCGATGCCGTCTTGCGCGGCGAAGTCGGACAAGGCCTGCGCAAGGCCGGTCGCCTCGACATCGATGGCGCGGTAGTCCATGTCGATGCCGAGTTCGCGGGCGAAGGCCTTGTGGATGCGCGGCGACAGCGAATGCGCAACGGGATGGCCGAACAACGCGTAGTGGGCGGTCATGGCGGGCTCCTCAGCGGTTGTGCCTGTTCTACGCCAAATCCGCCCGCGCTGGCTAGCGCATCTCTTCGAGCCAGCCGGCTGCCTGCAAGGCGAAATAGGTCAGGATGCCGTCGGCGCCGGCGCGCTTGATCGCCATCAGCGATTCCAGGGCGCAGGCGCGCTCGTCCAGCCAGCCGTTCTGTGCTGCGGCTTTGAGCATCGCGTACTCGCCACTGACCTGGTAGACGTAGGTCGGCGCGCCGAAGGTGTCCTTCACCTGGCGCACGATGTCGAGATAGGGCAGGCCGGGCTTGATCATCACCATGTCGGCGCCCTCGTCGAGATCGAGCGCGACTTCGCGCAGGGCCTCGTCGCTGTTGGCCGGATCCATCTGGTAGCTGTACTTGTCGGCCTTGCCCAGCGCGCTGGCCGACCCCACCGCATCGCGGAACGGGCCGTAGAAGCTCGATGCGTACTTGGCGCTGTAGGCGAGGATGCGGGTGTTGACGTGGCCGGCGGCTTCCAGCGCCGCGCGGATTTCGCCGATGCGGCCATCCATCATGTCCGAGGGCGCGACCACGTCGGCGCCGGCTTCGGCATGGCTGAGCGCCTGGCGCACCAAGGCTTCGACCGTCCCGTCATTGGTCACGTAGCCGCTGGCATCGAGCAGGCCGTCCTGGCCGTGGCTGGTGTAGGGGTCGAGGGCGACGTCGGTGATTACCCCGAGCTGCGGGAACTCGCGCTTGAGCGCGCGGATGGCGCGCTGCGCCAGGCCTTCAGAATCCCAGGCGGCGGTGGCGTCGAGCGACTTGGCCTCGGGCGCGGTGACCGGAAACAGCACCAACGCCGGGATGCGCCGTTGCACCGCCTGCTCGGCGACGCGCAGCAACTCGTCGAGCGACAGCCGCTCGACGCCCGGCATCGACGCCACCGCGCTGCGCCCGGACAGCTCATGCACGAACACCGGGAAGATCAGGTCGTCGCAGCTCAGCCGATGCTCACGCATCAGCCGGCGGGAAAACTCGTCCCGCCGCATGCGCCGTGGCCGGGTGTAGGGATATCCCATGCGATAAGGCTCCGTGTGGGTTGGATGGCTGGCTTGCGCAGGGATCAGGGGCCAGGGTCCAGGG
>DASUOA010000278.1:0-3215 GCA_036276895.1 Arenimonas sp.
GCGTCGTCGACGACTTCCCAGCTGCAGCGGGTGACGACGTTCTCGTTCCACTTGCGCCCTTCGAGCTGCGCGCCGAGCGCCTTGCGGATGGTGGCGGCGCCGGCCGAGGCCTTGCCCAGATAAATCACCCCGCCGTTCTGCCACAGCGCGAACACGCCGGTGGTGTCCGGCGCCGCGGCGATGAGCGATTCGGTGAACGGCAGGCTGCGGATCTTGATCGACATGGAAAGCTCCCCCGAGGACTTGCGGATGAAATGCTACGCCTGATTCAGGCGCTGCGGCTGTTGCAGCGCGGCAGGCGCTTGTGCGCGCGCTGGAACTCCTGCAGCAGGTCCGCCTCGCGCTGGGGCGGATTGGCCGAGATCTCCCAGCCGTAATGCGTTGCCTGCGCGGTGCAGCCATTTTCCCGGCGCATATGCTGCTGCAGGCACGACTGGATGGTGGCGCTCTCGCCGCGGGCGTGGCCGTAGTAGATCAGCTCGTCGTGCTCCCACAACGCAATGACCCCGGGGTCGTTCGGGGCGCCTGAAACCATCGTGGCAGTAAAGGCGTAGCGAGGACTCGCGATCGGCATTTTTTGCGCTTTTCCAAAGCTTACACCACGCAAGGGTCGCTCCCGCCCAGTAGAACTCCGTCCTCCCGCGTAACCGATCTGCGACACGCGGCTGGTACGCGTGTTGCTCATCTGTCGTACCAGCCATTCGTCGAGGTGCAAGATGCCGGTAAAACCAAACGGCGCGCTATGCGCCATCAAGGAACAGATCGTGGAAGATCTGGCGAGCGGCCTGATCCTGCAATTCGAATGCACCAACGGCCACACGCGCCTGGTGATCGCCGGCCGCGTTCTGCCCTTCGGCAACCGCGAGATCATTTTCGACAGCGACGGCCGCGAGGCGGCGGCCGGCACCCTGGTGGGCGAGTTCCGCCGCCCGTCGTGGCTTAAAGGCGTTCCTTAAGCCGCGCTTACATCGTCTAAGCCGCGATGTTGAGGCGCGGCGGTTTGCCGAACAGGCGCAGGTGCTCTTCCAGCAGCTCGGCCTCGCGCGCCGCGGGGTCCTTGCAGATCTCCCAGCCGTAGTGCGTCGCTCGCCGCGCGAGCGGAACCAGGCGGCCGTGGAAGTGGTCCAGCAGCCGCGCCCGGATCATGCCGCGGCCGTAATAGATCACTTCCTCGCCATCCCAGAGCGCGTAGACCCCCGGGTCCTGCGGCGCGCCGGCGATCACCACGCGCGTGAAACGGTAGCGGCGCGCCGGTCCCACCGAGCCGCTCATCCAGCGCAGCGCCGCGGCCTCGTCGCGGAACGCGCGCGCGTTGATGCCCTGCTGGCGCGCCACCATCTCGATGTAGCCGTGGGCGGTGTGCAGCTCCTCGGTGTCTCCCACCAGCGCGATCTGGCAGGCCGCGCTCACCAGGTCCCCCACATAGCTGGTCAAGCCGTAATCTTCCGGCTTGAACGCCGGGCGCGAGCGCCGCACCAGCATGACGACCTTGGAACAGGCGTGCTTGCCGCAGGCGGCGTGCACCGCCAGCAGGAACTCGCGCATCTCCTCGGCGGTTTCGCGCTCCCACAGCGCGGCGTGCACGTAGCCGTCGCGCGGCTCGATGGCGAAGCGCATCAGCTAAGGAACTGCTTGATCCATTCCTGGGCGTCGGAGGGCTCGCCGGCCGGCAGGTTCATGCAGCGGTCGCGCATGTTGCGCAGCACCAGCTCGATCATGCTGCCGCGGTGCTCGGGCGACAGCGTGTCGAGCGCGCGCGCGAAGGCGTGGGCGAAGTGCGTCTTGTCGACGATGCCGCGCTCGTGCAGCGTCTCGACCAGCACGATGTTGGCGGCCGCCAGGCCCGCCAGGGTTTCCAGCAGGGAATCGAATTCCCGGCTCACGCGTCGGTCGTAGCCTGCAAGGCTCTCCATAGCGTCGCCAGCAGCACGTCCACGTTCACCGGCTTGGCGATGTAGTCGTTGGCGCCGGCCTCGATGCATTTCTCCCGGTCGCCGATCATCGCCTTCGCGGTCACCGCGACGATCGGCAGGTCGCGGTAGCCCTCGAGCTGGCGCACGATGCGCATGGTGTCGAGGCCGTCGAGCCCCGGCATCATCACGTCCATCAGCACCAGGTCGATGTCGCGCTCGCGCTTGAGCGTCTCGATGCCTTCCTTGCCGCTTTCGGCGTGCAGCACGCGCATCTGGTGGGTTTCCAGCGCGCTGGTCATGGCGAATACGTTGCGGATGTCGTCGTCCACCACCAGCACCTTGCGGCCCTCGAGCGCGGGGGCGGCCTGCTTCGCGAGCTGCGCCGCCTCGTCGCCCGACACCGGGGCGAGATGGCTGTCGGCCGGCTGGAACTCGATCTGCGGCTCGGCGTTGCGCGCTTCCTCGGGACCGATCTCCACGCCGGAGGCCAGGCTCGGCGCCTCGCCCGACGGGCGGTAGTCGAGCGGCAGGTACAGGGTGAAGGTGCTACCCCTGCCCGGCACGCTCGACACGCGGATCTCGCCGCCGAGCAGGCGCGCGAGCTCGCGGCTGATCGACAGTCCCAGGCCGGTGCCGCCGTACTCGCGGCTGGTCGAGCCGTCGGCCTGCTGGAAGGCCTCGAAGATCAGGCGCTGCTTGTTGGCCGGGATGCCGATGCCGGTGTCGATCACCGAGAAGGCGATCGCCGGGTCGGCGCGGTCGAGCACCGGGTGGCCCAGGCTCCAGCCGGCGGTGGCCGGCTCGATCGACAGGCGCACCTCGCCCTTGCTGGTGAACTTGAAGGCGTTCGACAGGAGGTTGGTGAGGATCTGCTGCAGGCGCTTGCCGTCGGTCTGCATCGCCGGCGGCAGCTCGGGCCCGAGGGCGACGACGAATTCCAGGCCCTTGTCGTTGGCCATCTGGCGGAAGGTGCGCTCGACCGAGTCGACCACGTCCTCGAAGCGCTCGGCGGTGATGTTCAGCGTCACCGTGCCCGATTCGATCTTCGCCAGGTCGAGGATGTCGTTGATCAGCGCGAGCAATTCCGCGCCCGACGAATGGATGGTGCGCGCGAACTCGACCTGCTTGGGCGTCAGGTTGCCGCCGACGTTGTCGGCCAGCAGGCGCGCCAGGATCAGCAGGCTGTTGAGCGGCGTCCTCAGCTCGTGAGACATGTTCGCGAGAAATTCCGATTTATATCGGGAGGACAACGACAGCTGCTCGGCTTTTTCCTCGAGCGCCGCGCGCGCCTGCTCGATCTCG
>DASUOA010000279.1:0-8404 GCA_036276895.1 Arenimonas sp.
CGACAGCACGCCGCGCAGCAGGTGCAGCGACCAGCGCACCTTCCACAGTCGCGACCAGGCGCCACTGGCCAGCACCCACAGCAACACCAGCGGCAGCGAGGTCAGCCCGCGCAAGGCTGCCACCTGCATCGCCGGCAGGTCGCGCGCGAGGGTCTTGAGGCCCACGTCCATCAACGACAACAGGCCGATCGCCAGGAGCATGGCGAGGATGCCGCGCAGGTTGCTGTTTCCGGCCACGCGCCGCTCAGCCCGGCAGCCCGGTCTTGCGCGCGGCGAAGTCGATGAACTGCTCGGGGCTGATCCGGATCGCCGCGCCGGTGGGGCAGGCACGCACGCAGGCCGGCCCTGCGCTGAGGTCGCGGCACATGTCGCACTTCACCGCCACCTTGGCGGCCTTGGCGTCGCTGGCCTTCGCCATCACTTCGCCGGGCTCGGCGCCGCCGAGGAACAACCACTGCAGCAGGCTGGGCGACGTGTCGCGACCGGCCACCGGCGCCATCTGGATCACGCCGTAGGGACAGTTGCGCTGGCAGTTGCCGCAGCCAATGCAGGTATCGGCGATGTACACCTCGCCATCGGCGGAGCGGCGGATCGCATCCGGCGGGCAATCCTTCATGCAGTGCGGATGTTCGCAGTGACGACACGAGGTCGGCACATGGATCTGCGCATAGGTCGGCCCGGCCTCGCGGTCGAGACGCGAGGTGCCGCCGTGGGTATCGGCACAGGCACGCTCGCAGTTGTCGCAGCGCACGCACAGCGACTCGTCGATCAGCAGCACGTCGGTCGCTTCACCGATGCCCTGCTGCATCAGGAAGCTGATCAGGTTGCCGGACTCGCCCTGCTGGTCCATGTCCTGGTTCTGGCGCATGCGCCGCAACGTCAGCGCATCGATCTCGGCGCGCAGGCTCTCATTGCCGGCGAGCACCTGCTTGACCCGCGCCGCGCCAAGCAGGATCGCTTCGGTCGCCACCGCCGCGCGCACCGTGGCCGAGCGTGGCGCACCGGAAATCAGTGCCATCTCGCCGACGAAGTTGCCGGCCGCGACATAGGACAGCACCACCTCCCTGCCGCCGAGCTGGTGCGACACCGTCACCGAGCCGCGCCGGATCAGGTACAGGCCGTCGGCGGCGTCGCCCTCGGCGAACAAGACCTGCCCGGCGGCGTACTTGCGGATCTCGGCACTCTGCGCCAGGTAGCGCAACTCGGTCTCCGACAGCGACATCCCCAGCACGCTCATCACCGCGCGCTTGACCGACTCCTGGTCGAGCGTGCGCCGCACCGCCTCGACCGAGGCCAGCAGCTTGAGCATCGAACGGCGCGGCGTCTCCACCAGCACGCAGCCGGCGCCGGCGATCACCGTGGCACTGCGTCGACGTCCGGAGATCAGGCCCATCTCGCCGAAGTACGAGCCGGCGCCCAAGGGGAAACTGGCCTTGCCGCCATCGGCATACTCGGACTGCACGGTCACTTCGCCCTCGACGATGCAGTACAGCGAGTTGGTGTAGTCGTTGCGTTCGAACACCACCGCGCCGGGACGCGGCGCGTGGATATCGCTGTCGATCAGGAACTCGCGCAGCTGCAGCGTGGTCAGGCCCGACAGCAGAGGTACCGCGGCGCGAATCAGCGCCAGCCCCTCGGCAACCTCGATACGACGCGGAAACGCCGCGAACTTCGCCTTGAGCAGCGGCTCATCGGCCGGCTCGACGCGCTCGCCGAGCAGGTACTCGATGACTTCGAAGCCCTGGTTCATCGCCTGCTTGATCAGCGGATAGCCGCCGAGCGCGCCGACGATGTACAGGCCGGGCACATTGGACTCGTACTCGCCGCTGAGCTCGGGCACCGCGCCGGCATCGCGGTTGGGAAAGCGCACGCCGAAACTCTCGACCAGCTTGCGTGGCGGGTTGGCGCCGAGGCGCGCGATCACCCGGTGGCAGGGGATGCGCTCCTGCCCGGTCGGCGTCTGCGCCACGTAGCACAGCGGGAATGCCCCCTCGGACATGGGTTCGACGCTTTCGCTGCGGGTGCTCAGCCGAACTTCGATGCGCTCATCCTCGAGCGCCGCGTTCAGCAGGTCGAGATTGCCCTGCTTGCAACGGTTGAACTCTTCCTCACGATTGATCAGCAGCACGCGATTGGCGCGACACAGGCCGAGCGCGTTCTCGACACCGGCATCGCCGGCACCGACCACGATGATGGTTTCGTCCTCGTACTCGTCGGGGTCGTCGAGCTGGTACTGCACCTGCGGCAAGTCTTCGCCGGGCGTACCGAGCTTGCGGAGGTTGCCCTGCAGGCCGATCGCCAGCACCACGAATTCCGCCGTCAGCGTTTCGCCGGACGCGAGCGTGATCGTGAAGTCGCCACGCTCGCCACGGAGGCCGGTCACCGCGGCGTCGTAGCGCAGGTTGACGCCGAGCCGGTCGAGCTCGGCGTCCCAGGCCTCGAGGATGCGCTCGCGGGTGCCGGCGGCGAAGCTCAGCGGACTGCGCAGCGGCAGCACCCCCGGCTCGGCCATCACATGCTTGCCCTTCTGGTACTTGCGGATGGTGTTGGCGGCGGCAGGCCCCGCCTCCAGCAGGACGTGGCTGAGACCGCGCTCGGCGGCGCGCGCTGCGGCCGACAGGCCGCCGGGGCCGGCACCGATGACCGCGACCTTGAATCGCGTACTCATGATGTCGCCTCCGCCAGCAGCGTACGCAGCACGCGCAGACGCTGCGCGAAGATGTCCGGGCGGTAACGCTCGTCATCTGCGAGGGCCGCATTCAAGGCCTGCAGGGCGGCATTGGCCGCCGCGGCATCGGACAAGGCACCGCGCCGTCGCAGACCCTCCAGCACGCTACCGATCGCCATCGCCGCCTGTTCGGCACCGGCGTAGTCGCGATAGCGGCCACGCAGGCCGGCATCGATCAGGCCCAGCCCGATGCCGCGCAGGTCGGCGTCATCGAAGCGGTGCTGCTCGATGCGATCGGCCACGCGCAGCGCCAGCGCATTCAAGCGCCGCGCGGACAGCATTACCTCACCCTGACCCGCCACCGCCAGCTGCAACTGCGCGATCCGCGACTGCACTTCACCTCCCAGCAAGGGGTCGAGCTGGCCGGCGATCGCCTGCAGCATCAAAATGCCGGAGTCGTTCAGGCGCACCACCCCCGGACCGGCACCCAGGCCCGGCGCCGGCTGCCAGCGGCGATCGCTCATCGGGTGATGACAGGCATGGCAGTCGAACAGCACCAGCTCGGGGAACAGGCCATCGCGACCGCGCGTCGGATGCATCAGGATCGCCAGCATTTCGCTCACCGCCAGCGCCTGCCCCATCGCCCACACCTGTACGCCATCGTCGGCACCGGGCTTGCGCTGGCGGTAGTCGGCATCGACGCGGTGATGCGCCGGCGCGATCGCGCTGAAGGTATCGAGCTCGAAACTCAGTCGCGGATGCCCGGCCGCCATCAGCCGGTGCGAGACGAAGCGGTCGGCGTTGCCGCTGTGGCAGGACAGGCACAGCTGGGCACGGGCACGCGGCTGCTCGGCGGGATACAGGCCGCGCGCGAGGTTGCCGGCATGGCTGGCCTCGGGCGCCACGTGCGCGGCGAGCCAGTTTTCCGCCGGGCCATGGCAGGCCTCGCAGCTGACGCCATCGGCGAGATGGAAGCGCTCGCCGCGTTGCGTCTCGGGCACGTTGTGGGCGTGACAGTCGAGGCACTCCTTCGCCTCCTGCGCCGGCTGCTTCAACCCGAAGCGACGCGCCATCGCCTGCGCCTCCGGCTCGAGCAGCACGGTGTAAGCGCGGGCATGGGCGTCGTGGCGCGACCAGGTGACGTACTCGGTCTGCAACACGTTCGATTCCGTCCACTCGGTGATGCTGCCGTGGCAGAGGCTGTTGGCGCAGGTGACGGTGCCGAGGCTCCGGCCCGGCGCCTCGGCCGGCAGGGGTGGCGCGGCCCAGGCGCTGCCGCCGAGCAGCAGCAGGGCGATCGCGCGGCGGGCGAATTCGGCTGTCATTTCGAAGCTCCTGCCGCCGGCGTCGCCGCGGGCGCGGTCACGTGGTCGCTCACCGTCCATGGCTGGCCATCGGGGTCGAGATAGAAGCGGCGCATTTCCTCGGCGGTGAACGGCCGCGAGCCGATGCGGCCGAACACCGCGATCTGGCCGCCGGTCTCGTCGACCGCACGATCGCGGTCCAGGCCCTTGGCCACGGCCAGCGCCGGCGACGGCGTTGCTCGATGCGCGATCCAGCGCGGCACCGGCGTCGGCGAGAAGCCGTAGAACTTCGGCTGCGTGTCCGGCGCCGTCAGCTGCAGCACCTGCAGGCCGTTGCGGCCATCGGCGACGTAGGCGAACAGCGAGGCATTGGTCGATCCGACCACCACGTCGCGGGCATCGTCGAGACGCCCATCGGCGTTGAACAGCTGCTGCAGCCGCGGCTGCTCCGGCCGCTCGACATCGATGATCGCCAGTCCCTGCTTGCCCGCCGCGACGTAGGCGTAGGTGCGGGCGACATACAGCCCCTGCGCGTGTTCCAGCGGCACGCGCGCACCGTCCACCCGGCGCGGCTGCGTCGGCTGCGTGACATCGACCACCTCCAGCCCACGCGCAGTGGTCACGAACAGATAGCGCAGCTGCAACGCGCTGGCGCGGGCATCGGGCAGCGGCAATCGCGCGGCGACGCGCGGCAGCAGGGGCTCGTCGACATCGACGATCACCAGCCCGGCGTCGGTGCTGATGTACAGGTAATGGCCGCCGACGGTGATATGCCGCGCGCCGTCCAGCACGCCGTCGGCGTTCCAGGTCAGCGCCCGCGTCAGGAAATTGTTGCGTGGCTCGCCATCGGCCAGGGTGTCGACATCGACCAGGATCAGGCCTTCCTCGGCATCGACGACGAAGGCGTAGTGGTAGATCGGGTGGAACGCCTGCTCCTGGTTGGTCACCCGCATCAAATCGCCCTGGTTGCGGGTCGGCGCGATCGGCTGGTTGGTGGGCAGCGCCACGCAGCTGGCATCACGACTATCGACGTGGGTGTCATGTCCCAAAGGCGAAAAGGGACCGCTGAGGATGCGTTGCGAGTAGCCCTTGTTGGCGATCGAGGCGACATCGTAGACGCGGAAGCCGCCGCTGCCTTCGGCAGTGAATAGATATTCGCCGCGCAGCGCGATGCAGCGCACCGGGCCATCACTGCGACGGTCGTGTGCCAGCACCAGTTCGCCCTGGCGCTCGCTGTGCTGGCGGAAGTAATCGGGATAGGCGTAACGCTGCAGGTAACTGCCGATCACCGCCTGCGGCTCGTCCCACTCGGTGACCTGCACCGCGTTGACGTGACGCTCGCCGCCAACCCAGGCGTGCAGGCCGATGAAGTTGACGAAGTTGGTGCCTTGGGCGAGCAGCTGCGCCAGGATGGCGTTGTTGTCGTTGGCCTCGGACAGATGGCAGTCGCTGCAGGTCTTGGTCTCGGTCTTGCGCTCGGTATGCGGGTAGTGCGGCGCGAAAGCCTGGCTGGAGAAGCCGCTGGCGGCGATCGGCGCCTGCTGCACGTAGATGCGTTCGCGGTTGGCATTGGTCGATGACAACACCAGCGCCGAGCTCGACCGCACCGGCGTGACCTTGCCGCCGGAGATGCTGCCGGCGCGTCCGAGCATGAACACGTCGTCGCGCACCACCTGCGGGTTGTAGCTGGCGTAGTTGCGCGTCTCGCCGCCTTCGTAGTGATGCCGTTCGCTCTTGGCATTGGCCTCGATCGGCAGATGGCAGCCCGAGCAACTGGTGGTCCACGACGAGTGGCAGGAGTGGCAGGTGAGCGCATCGTCGTCGTGCGCGTAGTCGACCGGCGCCACCTGCGCGCCCCAGACCTGTTGCCGGCGCCCCGCCTCGCCCTTGGCCATGGTTTTGGCGCGCGCGGCCTTGGCGTTGTAATCGGGGTGCCCCGGCGTGACGGCGTGGCGCACCAGCGATACTTCCCACTCCAGTCCCGGCGTGACGGCGGAGCGCTGGATCAGACGCTCGCCCTGCCACTCGAAACGGCGCTGGCCGTCCTGGTTGCGCATCAGGCTCATGTCGCGTCCTTCCGGCGATGCCGCCGGGCCGGAGGTGCGCAGCGTCGGCAAGGCGGTCGCGCTGCCGTGGCAGTCCTTGCAGGTGATCTCGATCGCCGCCGCCACCTCGCCGTACTGGTGGCCGTTGCCGTGCACGTCCTGCGAGAAATGGCAGTCGACGCAGTGCATGCCTTTGTCCATGTGCACCGAGCTCAGGTGCACCGCCTTCTTGAACTTGTCCGGGTCATCATCGGCCACGGCGGCGCCGTCGGCATCGAGCAGCGTTCCCTTGCGGTCGCGCTTGAACACCGCGCGGAAATTCCAGCCATGGCCGTGGTAGTCGGCGAACTGGATATCGGTCAGCTGATCGTTGATCTCCCAGACCTTGGCCAGGAAGTCCGGGTCGCGCCACCTGCCGCGCACCACCGCGCCCTCGGGATTGCGATCCAGCGAGGCGCGCGCCTCCTCCGCGCTCGGGTAGTGCTGCTGCTCGGGCCACATCGCCGGTGCATCGGACTCGTAGTCCCACATCGTGTAGCCGTAGAAGCTGTTCACGAAGATATTGGGCTGGTGCATGTGACAGACCATGCATTGCGACGACGGAATCGCTCGGGTGAAGGCATGCCCCAACGGATGCCCGGATTCGTCCTTGTCGAGGGTCGGGTCGGCGGTCTGCGTGCGGCCTTGATGGCCAAAGGCCGCATACGGACCGGAGTGCCGCGGGTCGCGGTCGTTGGCGTAAACGCTGTGGCAGGCGGTGCAACCGGAGGAGCGGTAGTCACCCGGCTGCTCGTTGGTACCGAGAAACCACAGGTGCGGATCGTTCAAGCGCGTCTTGGTGATGTTGATCAGCGGCACAGCGATCCGGCTGCCGGTGCCGGGGCCGCGGTTGGACTGACGGATATCCGGCCGGCCGGGCTCGTCCAGACGCTGCACCAGGCCGGTGATATTGGGCAGGCCGACCTCGGGGAACTGTGAGTTGATGACTTTGCCGCCGCGTTCAAAAACACGGAACACATCGGCCGGCGGCACCGTCTCCCAGGCCGGCAATGGCGCCAATGTCGGCAGGATGCCGCGCGCGGTCAGGTGCGCATCGACCGGTACCGGGTTCTTCAGCAACGCCGGCTGGCTGTCGGCGGTGTAGGCCTCGCCGAGGATGTAGCGCTTGAACGGCAGGATGCCGTTGTTGTACGCGGCACCGCCCCAGAGCATGGCGCTGGTCGCCATCAGGCTGCGCTCGCTGGCCTGGATGATCGGCAGGTGGCAGCTGCCGCAGGCCAGGCGCGCCACGCGCAGATCGCCGGGATTGATGAAGCGCACGAAGGCCGGTGCTTCGCGATTGAGCCGGGTGTAGCTGCGCTCGGGATTGGCCGACGACGGCGTATGCCAGGCATCGGGATAGCGCGGCAGCACATGCGCGCGCTGCATCGCCTGCACGTAATCGGCCTGCAGCGCGCCGCGATACTCGGCGCCGGCGGGCCTGTCGATGCCGGCATCACCACCGTGGCAATCCGTGCAGCCCAGTACCACCGCCGGGTTGGCATGCATGCTGGCGTGTTCGGTTTTCACATGGCAGCTGCGGCAGCCGGCCGACTTCGCCGCAGCCGCGGCCAGCGATTGTGCCTTCGGTGCCGGCGCCTGCATCACGTAGTGGCGCTCGATCGCCGCGGCCGCTTCGGAGGCCTGCACGTCGCCCAGCATCAGCAGGCAGCAGGCAAGCACGGCGAGAGTGGCAGGCAGGCGCATCAGAAGGTCAGCAACAGGTTGAGCAGCAGCGAGTACTGCGGGCCACGACGATCTTCGTCATAGAGCTGGCGGAAACCGCGGCCCGGCAGCAGTGCCGCCACCGAGCCGCCCAGGATGATGTTCTGGGTCATGAACGGTCGGTACTGCAGCGCCGCCGACACGTCCCATCCGATGTCGCGGCTAATACCGGCCTGCGCGCGCAGCACCGACAACACCTCGGTGTGCATGAAGTCGAGCTTGGCGACATTGCCGATCAGCCGCAGTTCCGGCTTGAGATCGGCATCGGCACCCAGGCCGAGCAGGCGGATGCCGGGATTGACGAAGTTCGACTGCCCCTGCTCCTTGGACGACCGCAGGCTGGGCAGCAGGCCGTTGCGACCGGACAGCGCCACGCCGCCACCACCGACCAGCGGCACCGCCTGGCGGATCCAGAAGCTGGTGTCAGCACCGGCGATCTGCGGATTTTCGAGAATCGCATCGAAGCCGGTGGCCTTGTCATCGAAGGGATCGCGATCGCCGCTGGCGAGCACCGCGGTGGCACGCAGGCGCAACCAGTCGAAGTCGCGCGACAGCTCGGCCGCGGCAAAGCCGGCGCGGATGCGGTTCTCGCGCTGCGCCAGCGGATGCCGTTCGTCCTGGCC
>DASUOA010000280.1:0-9224 GCA_036276895.1 Arenimonas sp.
GGTCCGGGATTCTAGCTCATCCCGGTCGAACTGGCGTTTCCGGGCCAGGCGCCCGCAAACGGGAAGCGATGCCGCTTACGGCATGTACATGCCGCCGTTGACGTGCAGGGTCTCGCCGGTGATGTAGCTCGCCGCTGGACCGGCCAAGAAGGCCACCGCATTGGCGATATCGGCCGGGCTGCCGAGTCGGCCGAGCGCGATCTGGCCCAGCATCGCCTCCTTGGCGGCTTCCGGCAGGTCACGGGTCATGTCGGTTTCGATGAAGCCCGGCGCGACCACGTTGACGGTGACGCCGCGGCTGCCGATCTCCTTGGCCAGCGATTTCGAGAAGGCGATGATGCCGGCCTTGGCGGCGGCGTAGTTGGCCTGACCGGCATTGCCGGTGACGCCGATCACCGAAGCGATGTTGATGATGCGGCCCTTGCGCGCCTTCATCATGCCGCGCATCACCGCCTTCGAGGTGCGGAACACGCTGCTGAGATTGGTGTCGATGATCGCCTGCCAGTCCTCTTCCTTCATCCGCATCAGCAGGTTGTCGCGGGTGATGCCGGCGTTGTTGACCAGGATCGACACGGCACCGAAGGTCTTGCCGATCTCGTCGATCAGCGCGTCGACCGCAGCGGCATCGGTGACGTTCAACACGCGACCGGCGCCATTCCTGGTCGCCAGACGGTCATGGATCGCCGCGGCGCCACCTTCGGTGGTCGCGGTGCCGATGACGGTGGCGCCCTGCTCGGCGAGCAGGTCGGCGATGGCGGCGCCGATGCCGCGGCTGGCGCCGGTGACCAGGGCGATTTCGCCGGCAAGAGGTGCATTGCTCATGATGACTCCGGTTTACGGATGACGATGCGCGAGCCTACTCGCGCAGGATGAATGTTCGGCGATGCTCAGCGGCAGTCGGCCAGTGCCTGCTCGAACTCGGCCGGGGTGCCGATGGCACGCGCGTCGATCGACTTGTCGATGCGCTTGACCAGCCCGGCCAGCACTTTGTTCGGGCCGCACTCGACGATGCGGGTGGCGCCGCCGGCGACCAGCGCCTGCACGCACTGCGTCCACTGCACCGGCAGGTACAACTGCTGCACCAGTGCCTGCTGGATGGCGGCAACATCGCCGCGGGTCTTTGCATCCACGTTGTGCAGAACCGGCAGCGATGGCATCTGCCAGTTCATGCCGGCCATCACGTCGCCCAGACGCTCAGCCGCTTCGCGCATCAGCGGCGTATGCGAGGGCACCGACACCGCCAGCTTGACCATCTTGCGCACGCCGCGCGCCGACAACTCGGCCAGGGCCTTGTCGACCGCCGCGGCATGGCCGCCGATGACGACCTGACCCGGCGAGTTGTAGTTGGCCGGCACCACGACTTCATTTCCGGACGCGGCAGCGCAGACTTCGGCGACCAACGCATCTTCGGCGCCAAGCACCGCAGCCATCGCACCGGTGCCGGCCGGCACCGCGGCCTGCATCAAGCGACCGCGCTCGCGCACCAGTTTTGCACCATCGGCCAGGCTCAGTGCGCCTGCCGCGACCAACGCCGCGTACTCGCCCAGACTGTGACCGGCGACCTGAGCCGGCATCGCGCCGCCAGCAGCCTGCCAAGCACGCCACACGGCCACGCCGGCAGCCAGCAAGGCCGGCTGGGTGAACTCGGTCTGATTGAGCTGTTCTTCCGGCCCCTGCTGCGACAAGGCCCACAGGTCGACACCGGCGCCGTCGGACGCCTCGTCGAACGCTGCACGGATCTCGGCACGTTGCGCAGCCAGCTCGCCGAGCATGCCGAGCGACTGCGAACCCTGGCCGGGGAAAACGAATACAAGCGAGGCGGTCATGGTGTCGGGAATTGGAAGGCGAAACAGTCGTCTAGGATACGGCAGCACTCGCAAAACCGTCTGTACCGCGGCGTAGGGTCAGCGCCCCGCGGCGATGTGCACCAGCGCTTCGACACCCAGCGCCACTTCGCGCGCGCGTCGGCCAAACGGCCGCGCCAGCGACGGCAACCAGCGCAAGCCGCGTACGGTGGCGAACAACTCGTTACGGATCTCCGGCGCCTCCTGCTGCAAGGCATCGGCCAGTCGCTGCCGGAACTGCGGCAGCGCATCGGTGAAATAGCGCGCCATCGAGTACGCGAACATCAACCAATCGCGAGCCTGCGCCGCGGCGACCGACATCATCTGCGCCGGATCTTCTTCGAGATCGATGAAGCCGATGCGCTGGCCGTCCCAGGTCAGGTTGCGTGCCATCGCCTGGCTCGCGAAGCCGCCGCGCTGGTGCAGATCGCGCAACGCGTCGATCGCGGCATCGAGCAACTGCAATCGTTGCGACAACTCGCCGCTGCGCAACAGCAGCGGAATGACGCCCCCGAGATCGGACAGCACCAGCTCGGTCGCGCGGGCTTCGATCACGCCGGGCACGTGCACACCGAGCGCGGCCAGGCGCCGCAACATCGCCAGCTCGCTGGCACAGGCGGCTTCGCCACTGAGCGGGACTGGCGCCAGCAAGGCATTGGCACCGAGGCGGCGCGCGACCCAGCGCAGCACGGCCATGCGCAGGCGGCGACCGTTCTTTCCGTATCGTTTGATCCAGACGACGCGCCCGTCACGCTCGACGCGTTCGATCCGCGGCGCGCTCATGGACTCAGTAGCGCAGCAGCGCCGAACCCCAGGTGAAGCCGCCACCGAAGGCCTCCAGCAGCAGCAGCTGGCCGCGCTCGACGCGTCCGGAGCGCACCGCGACGTCCAGCGCCAGCGGCACCGAACCGGCCGAGGTGTTGCCGTGCTTGTCGACAGTGACGATGACGCGATCCATCGGCATGTCGAGACGCTTGGCGGTGGCTTCGATGATGCGCAGGTTGGCCTGGTGCGGGATCAGCCAGTCGATCTGGTGGCGGTCAATGCCGTTGGCTTCGAGTGCCTCCTCGACCACCGAGTCCAGCGCCTTGACGGCATGCTTGAACACGTCGTTGCCGGCCATCAGCACGCGCACGCCGGCGTTCTTCTCGTCGGGCTTGAAGCCGACCGACACGCCAACCGGGTTGTGCAGCAGCTCGCGCTTGGTGCCGTCGGCATGCATATGCGTGCTGAGGATGCCGGTCTCGCTGTCGGCCTTGAGCACCACCGCGCCGGCGCCGTCACCGAACAGCACGCAGGTGCCGCGGTCGGACCAGTCGAGCATGCGCGTCAACGTCTCGGCGCCGACCACCAGCGCGGTCTTGGCGGCACCGGAGCGAATGAATTTGTCGGCGACGGTCAGCGCATAGATGAAGCCGGAGCAGGCAGCATTGACGTCGAAGGCCGGGCAGCCGGCAGCGCCGAGCTTGGCCTGCAGGATGCAGGCGGTGGACGGGAAGATCACGTCCGGCGTGGTGGTGCCGAGCACGATCAGGTCGAGATCGGCAGCGGTCACGCCGGCTGCCTCCATCGCGCGGATCGCAGCCTGGTAGGACAGGTCCGAGGTCGTCTCGCCCTCGGCGGCGACATGGCGCTCGCGGATGCCGGTACGGGCGGCGATCCATTCGTCGCTGGTGTCGACGAACTGGGCGAGATCGGCGTTGGTCAGGACCTTTTCCGGCAGGTAGCTGCCGGTACCGGCGATGCGCGCGTAGATCGTCATGTGGCTTGCCTCTTGGCTGGCAGTTCCCCGGGCATAGCGCCGGGGTCGTTAGCGTATCCCGTTCGCGACCGGCGGGCACTGCTCCGACATCGCGCACGAAAAAGACACGGCGGGGCAACCCCGCCGTGTCTCGAATCCATCATTGCACCCGCCCGAGGGCGGACGCCGACTCACTCTTCGACGTCGACCGCCGACTTGACGTCGATGACCTTGCGGCCGCGATAGAAGCCGTCCTTGGTCATGTGGTGGCGGATGTGGGTCTCGCCGGTGGTCGGGTCGGTAGCCAGCTGCTTGCTGCACAGGGCGTCATGCGAGCGGCGCTGACCGCGACGGGAGGGGGAAACACGGGACTTCTGAACGGCCATGGGGCTTCTCCAAAATGCGGATCCTTCCGCAAGATCCCGGCCATCCATGGCCGGACTATCCATTACTGCTACTTGTTGTCCTTCAACGCGGCCAGCGCGGCGAAAGGATTGGGTCTGGGTTCCTCTTCAACGACCACCGCATCGGCTGCTGTTGAATCGGGGTCAATCGGTACCACCGGGATGGCGAGGATCAACTCATCCTCGATCAGCTCGGCCGGATGCAGTTCGCCTTCCGGGCCCAGCAGCACCGCTTCCATCTCCGGCAACAGCGCGCTTTCCTGCGCTTCGTCGGTGATCAGGCCGAGCCGCTGGACGATGGACACCGGCAGCCAGAAGCGCTCCAGGGTGCGCTGGCACTGCAAGGGCAACCGCGCCTGCGCCCGGATCTCGAGGAAATCGAGCCCGGTCGCGTCGCGTCCGAATTCCAGTTGGAACTCGCAATCGCCTTCGGCATCCATCAGGCTGTCGCGCAGCCGGATAAACCCGGCGAGCGGCAGGCGGCCATCGAACTGGCGCCTGGCCGCCACCATGCGCCTGGCGTCGAGTACCGGGGGCAGGGTCGCGAACATAAGCGCGCAATCTTAGGCCGCAGCCCGCGCCCTGTCAAACGTTCGCAGAGTCTGCCGCACGGTTTGCCGCCCGCGCAAACACTGGTGCAGACTGCCGACCTCCCCCGGATTCCGCGCATGCCCGATTACATCTACTGGATTGCCACCGCCCTGCTGGCCGGCTTCGTCGGGCTGCTCTGGCGGCGCCAGCGCTGGCTGCAGCGACGACAGCGGCTGCTTGGCCTGCTGGATCTGTGCGATGGCCTCGAGTCGTTGCTCGATCGCAGCCAGCTGCGCATGCAGGAGCTGCAGGCGGTGGTCGGCCGGGTGCCGGCCGATATTGGCGCGGTAGCCGCATCGGCGCTGGAAACGGGATTACCCGTCCGCGAAGCCAAGCGCGATGTACTGCAGCACCGTTTGTGGATCCAACAGGAAGGCGAAACCGCCAGCCTGGCTGCTCTGGAACGCGCCCGTCTGGCGCTGGAGCGCTCGCAGGGTCGCCTGGCCGGGCAGCTTCGCGCACTCGAATCCGCCGGCGCGGAACTGGCCAAGGCCACCGCCGCCAGCGAGGAACTCGCCCGCCGCGAACCGCCCGCCCTGCGCCGCCCGCCCGCCAGCCCATGAGCCCGCTGATCCTCGCCTCGACTTCGCGCTACCGGCGGGAACTGCTGGGCCGCTTGGCACTGCCGTTCAGCGTCGAGCGCCCGGAAGTCGACGAGACACCGCTGCCCAACGAGCCCTGCGAATCGCTTGCGGTCCGCCTGGCCCACGCCAAGGCCTGGGCGGTGGCGCGAAACCACTCCGAGGCCTGGGTGATCGGCTCGGACCAGGTCGCCGAACTGGACGGCCGACCGCTGGGCAAGCCCGGCCATGTCGAGGCCGCCAAGGCGCAATTGCGCGCCAGCAGCGGACATACCGTGGTCTTCCACACCGCGTTCAGCCTGGTGCGCGCCGCCTGCGGCAGCGAATTCCACGGCTGCGATGAAACCCGGGTGCGCTTTCGCGAGCTCGACGACGAGGAAATCCAACGTTACCTCGATGCCGAGCAGCCCTTTGATTGCGCGGGCAGCTTCAAATGCGAAGGGCTGGGCATCAGCCTGTTCGCCGCGATCGACAATCGCGACCCCACCGCCCTGATCGGCCTGCCGCTGATCGACCTCGCGCAGACGCTGCGCCAAGCCGGCTTCCGATTGCCCTAGCCCGATTCAGCGCAACTCGATCGGCTGCGCCGGCCACGGCTCGTAGCTGCCGTCGCGGCCATGCAGAACCAGACCCAGCCAGTAGCGACCGGGCGGGCGGTCACCGAGATCGACCTCCAGCCGGAAGCCAACGTTCGGATGCTGCGGGTCGGTGCTGACACGCCAGTACTCGGCGACACCGGGCATCGATGCACCGTACTGGGCCTGCGCAATGGAATGTCCGTCGAGGGTCACCTCGATGCGCTGCAGACCCACGGCGTCTTTGAATGCCCAGCCGCGGAGTTCGAAGTGCCGGCCGACTTCCGCACCCGGCAGCGGCGCATCGATGTACGCCAGTGCCGGCGTGGTTCCCGGCGCCGTGGCCGCTTGGTGCAAGCCATAGAGCAGGAAGCGTTTGCGGCCGTGATCGATGTTGAGCACTTCTGGCAGCGGCAAACCATTGAACGCGCGCTCCTGTTCCTGATAGGCGACCAACCGGTCTTTCAGTGGCCGCGCGGTGTCTTCCACCACCAGAAGTGCCGGGCCCTGGCCGCTCAGTTGGGCCGGCTCACGCAGCAGATCCCATTGTCTGAGCTGCCCGGTGCGTCCGTGGTGGTCGTTGAGTGGATGACGCAACACGGCAAGTTGTTCGTCACCCAGACGCAATGCGAAGGCAAGTTGCGCGCCGACCTTGAAGTTGTCGGCGATGATCCGCGTTGTCGGCTCACGCTCCAGCTGTTCGGCCACCGTGGTCGCGAGCTCGTTCCAGCCGCTGAAGTTGCCGGGATGCAGACTTGAAGCGGCAAGTTCCGTGCGCCATTGCGGCATGCCGGCGATCGCCAGCCACAGCAGCACCGTCGCGGCTCCCAGTGCCGCCATCACGCAGGTTGTCAGCCGAGCCCAACCCGGCCAGCGCTGCCAGGCACTTGGCGCCGCGACGGCTAGCAACAGCCAGCCCGCATGGGGCCAGTGCAGGCTCAAGCGCTCGCTATCGACCATGAAAGCCAAGGGCATGAAGCCGATGCTGGCGATGCCACCGGCGCCGAGCAGCAAGCCCCACTTGCCCGAGGGCTCAGCTCGCCAGCGACGCCAAACTTCGCTCAGCGTCAGCAGCAGGAGCAGCAGCAACCCCGGCGTCACCACCAGCAACTGCACCAACGGCCAGATCGCCCCTCCAGCGTGTAGCCGCCAAGGATGCCGCTCCACCAGCTGGAAGCTCAGTCCCGCCGCGCCATGTTCAAGGTTCCACCACAGCAGGGGCAGCCACGCCGCCGCACCGACGCCAACCGCCATCCACACCCGAGGTTCACGCAACAACGCGCGACCCACCGGCGACAGCAGCACGCCGACGATGCCGGCCAGGATCACCGCCGCGAAGCGGTAGTGCGTGAATGCCCCCATCGCCAGACCGACTGCGAGCTGCAAGGCCGCGCCACGGTCGACTCGTTGCAGCAGCCGCGCCATCGCGTCGACGCATAACAGAGCGGCGAACACCAGCGGCACATCGGGCAAGGCCATCACTCCGGACACCGCCGTCAACGGCATCAGCGAGGCCAGCATCGCGGCTTGCCAGCCGGCCGCGGCACCGAACCAACGCCGCGCCAACAGCCACACCTGCCACGGAATCACGGCCCCCAACAGCCAGAACAGCCAGCGCATCCCAAACACACCCTCGCCACCGATGCTTTGGCCGAGCGCGATCAGCCAAGCCGTCATTCCCGGCAAGTCGGAGTAGGCCCAGGCCAGATGCCGCGATTCCCAGGCATAGAAAGCTTCGTCGACGAACGGCGGCAGGCACACCAGCAAGGCCAGCTTGGTAAGCAGCAGCAGCGCCCAGACTGCAAGAAACGCATTCCGCGCTGAAGTTTGACGGCCCGCTGACACTGCCTGCTCCACTAGTGTTTATCCTTGAGCCGACCTTTGGCCGGAATCGCCCATGAACGCGCAGCCCACTGCCACCCGCTCCGCGGGCGCCATCCTACCCGAGCGCACCCGCACCGCCCTGCAAGGCGCCGAAGCGCAGGTCAACGAACTGGTGCTGGGCAAGCCGCGCGAAGTGCGCCTGGCGTTTGTCGCCCTGCTCGCCGGAGGCCACCTGCTGATCGAGGATCTGCCGGGTCTTGGCAAGACCACGCTGGCACGTGCGATGGCAGCGACGCTGGGCCTCGATTTCCAGCGCATGCAGTTCACCGCCGACCTGATGCCCTCGGACATCCTCGGCGTGTCGATCTTCGACCAGGCCTCGCGCGACTTCCGCTTCCACGCCGGCCCGGTGTTCACACAGCTGCTGCTGGCCGACGAGATCAACCGGGCGCCGCCGCGTACGCAGTCGGCGCTGCTCGAAGCGATGGCCGAACACCAGGTCAGCATGGACGGCGTCACCCACAGCCTGCCGCAACCTTTCTTCGTGATCGCGACGCAGAATCCGGTCGATCTTGCCGGCACCTTTCCGCTGCCGGATTCGCAGCTCGATCGCTTCCTGCTGCGCCTGGCGCTCGGGTATCCCGACGCCGAAGCCGAGCGCGCCATGCTCGCCGGCATCGATCGCCGCGAGATGATCGCGCAGGTGCTGCCGCAACTGGCCAGCGACGATGTGCTGGCCCTGCGCCAGTCTGTCGCGCAGGTGCATGCCAGCCCGGCCCTGATCGCCTACGTGCAGTCGCTGATGCAGGAAAGCCGCCGCCACCGCGGCGTCCGCGTCGGGCTTTCGCCGCGCGCGGGCCTGGCCTTGCTGCAGGCGGCGCGCGCACATGCGTTGCTGGCCGGACGTCAGCACGCGCTGCCCGAGGACGTGCAGGCCTTGTTCAAGGAAATCGCCGCGCATCGCCTAGTGCCGGAGGCCGAGGCCGAATCGCGCGACGGCCTCGCCGCCAGCATCCTTGCTGCCGTTCCGGTGGATTGATGGGCGACGCCGCGGCCCGCGATGCCATCGAGCGCTGGGGTGATCGCGCGGCGCGATTGCCGTTCGTCCGCCCGCACGGGGCCGAGTCGCTGCCGGTCGACATCAACCGCCGCCGGATCTATGTATTGCCGACCGGCTTCGGGCTGTTCTTCGCCGGCCTGCTGGGCGCCCTGCTGCTCGGCGCGCTCAACTACAACAACAATCCCGGGCTGGTGCTGGGCTTCCTGCTGGTCGCTATCGCGCACAACAGCCTGGTGCACGCACACCTGCTGCTGTCCGGGTTGCGGCTTGCCGCCGTCCACGCGGAGCCGGCGCACGCGGGTCAGACCTTGACGCTACGCCTGCGCTTCGAGAACACCAGCCGGCGACCGCGCGGACGACTGGAACTGCTCGGCGAGCATGACCTGACCGACGTCGAGCTGCCGGCGCACAGCGTCACCGAGGCCAGCCTGCGTCTGCCGGCTACACAACGCGGTTGGTTACCGCTGGGCCGGCTGCGCCTGTCGACGCGTCGGCCGCTCGGCCTGGCGCGCGCCTGGACCTGGCTTCGTCCCGACACCCGGGTGCTGGTCTATCCGGCGCTCGACCCCGAGGCGCCGCCGCTGCCGGAGTCACTGGGCGACGG
>DASUOA010000281.1:0-2248 GCA_036276895.1 Arenimonas sp.
CCTGCTGGGCCAGCAAGGGGCTTGCGCTCAAACATAGAACCTCAAACAGCGGCCGCTTGGGCTGCGGCTGCGCGGCCACCCGCAACCGCCTCAGGCTCATCGTTGCAGATGTGTGAGTGGCAGGCCCTGAGCGGCTTTTACTACGCGCAGCACAAAGCTGGTGTTGACGTCGGCAACCTGGCCGCCGGGCAGCAGGCGGTCGAGCAGGAAGCGCGAGAAATGGTCGAGGTCCTCGACCATCACCTGCAGCAGATAGTCCATGTCGCCGGTCAGCGCATAGCAGGCGACCACTTCGTCCCAGTCGTTGACACGTTCGGTGAAGCTGTCGATCGAGTTCGCATCGTGGCGCGCCAGTTGCACCCGCACGAAAGCCTGCAGGCCAAGGCCCAGCCGGCGCGGATCGAGTCGCGCGCCGAAACCGGCAAGTACGCCGAGCTGTTCCAGTCGTTGCACACGACGCAGGCAGGCGGACGGCGACAGCGCCACCCGTTCCGCGAGCTCGGCATTGCTGATGCGTCCCTCGCGCTGCAGATGGGCGAGTAAGGCCAGATCGGTACGGTCGAACGCGATTTCGTCCATTTCGTTGCGCCATTTGCTGCTTGTCTGGTTCGATATTGCGCCAATTGCCGCAACAGCTGCAATTTTGCAATCCCGTTGCGCCGGCTCGGCCCTACACTGTGCGGGTCACTGGAGCCTCGCCATGAACGCCGTCGTCAACCCGCAGCGCCTCGAACATCAACTGACCGACCAAGCGAGCGCCGCAGGCGCGAGTGAAGGCGCAGCTCGCGGTAGCGAGCGTAGTCGCATAGCGACCGACAAGGGCTATGTCCCGGTCTACACCACGACCGTTGTCGAGCAGCCCTGGGACAGCTACAGCGCCACCGACCATGAAGTCTGGGCGACGCTGTTCCGTCGCCAGCGCGAGCTGCTGCCGGGCCGCGCCTGCCGCGAATTCCTCGACGCGCAGGACGCGATGGGCATGAGCGCCGATGCGATCCCGAAGTTTTCCGAACTCAATGAAGTGCTCCAGGCCAAGACCGGCTGGACGCTGATCGGCGTCGAGGGCCTGCTGCCGGAGCTGACCTTCTTCGAGCATCTGGCCAACCGCCGCTTCCCGGTGACCTGGTGGATCCGCAAGCCCGAGCAGCTCGATTACCTGTCCGAGCCCGATCTGTTCCACGACCTGTTCGGCCATGTGCCGCTGCTGATGAACCCGGTGTTCGCCGACTACATGGCCGCTTATGGCCGCGGCGGCGTCAAGGCGCACGGCATCGGCCCGGAGGCGCTGGCGCAGCTCACCCGGCTGTACTGGTACACGGTCGAGTTCGGCCTGATCAACACCAGCGAGGGCATGCGCATCTACGGCGCCGGCATCGTCAGTTCCAAAGGCGAGTCGATCCATTGCCTCGACGATGCGGCGCCGAACCGCATCGGCTTCGACCTCGAGCGGATCATGCGCACCCGCTACCGCATCGACACCTACCAGAAGACCTACTTCGTCATCGACAGCTTCGAGCAGCTGTTCGAAGCCACCCGCCCCGACTTCCGCCCGATCTACCAGCGGCTGGCAACGCTCGACAGCGTTCCCGCCGGCAACGTGCTCGATGGCGACAAGGTCTATCAGCGCGGGACCGGCGAAGGCTGGCTCACCGACGGCGACGTCTGAGCGGCGGCACGCGGCGTCCCGCCGTAGCGGCGACCCAGCCACCAGGCGGCGATCAGCGAACCCGCCAGCGGCGTGAACCACGAGAACAGCTGCAGCAGCTGCGGGTCGACAAAGGGCAGGGCGCTGCGCAGGCCGATGCCGAAGAAGGCGATGTGGGTGGCGACACCGTTGCCGATCATGGCGCCGTAATGCTCCTTCAGCCACCACTTGGGGTCCTGCGGCGCGCGCTTCCAGCTGTGCCAGGCGCCCACCGCCCCGAGCAGGCCGACGCCGCCGAACACCTGCAGCAGCACCGCACCGGCATCAATGCCGAGTGCGATGATCGCGGCGCCACTGAGCGCGGTCAGCGCTGACACGAACCAGTACATGCCGTCGAAGTAGGCGGCGCGATTGCGGCGCAGGCGGATCGCTCGCCACGCGCTCCAGCAGGCATTGCCGACCAGCACCAGCAGGTAGGTCAGGAACAGGGCGCCCACCGGCTGGCCGCGCTCGATCAGGCCCAGCACCAGCGGCACGCCGGTGGCGATCACGCCCAGCATCGCCAACAGGTAGACCTGGCCGATGCGGCGGTGCACCGGCGTG
>DASUOA010000282.1:0-7303 GCA_036276895.1 Arenimonas sp.
GGATGAGCCCGCTGTTCGAGTGGTCGGAGACGGCGTTGTCGTTCGTGACCGTCATCGGCGCGATCACCGCGCTGTCGATGGCGCTGCTCGGAATCGTCCAGAACGACATCAAGCGCGTCGTCGCGTATTCGACCTTGAGCCAGCTCGGCTACATGACGGTCGCGCTCGGCGCGTCGGCGTATTCGGTCGCGGTGTTCCATCTGATGACGCATGCGTTCTTCAAGGCGCTGCTGTTCCTGGGTGCGGGTTCGGTGATCATCGGCATGCACCATGACCAGGACATCCGCAACATGGGTGGCCTGTGGAAGTACATGAAGATCACCTGGTTCACCTCTCTGATCGGCTCGCTGGCGCTGATCGGCACGCCGTTCTTCTCCGGCTTCTACTCCAAGGACAGCATCATCGAGGCGGCGCATGCGGCTACTGCCGGCGGCGGCTGGGTGCAGGCCTATGCCTATTGGGCGGTGCTGCTCGGCGTGTTCGTCACCAGTTTCTACAGCTTCCGCCTGCTGTACCTGACCTTCCACGGCGAAGAGCGTTTCCGTCATGCCGATGCACACGGCCACGACGATCATCACGGACACGACGATCACCACGGCCCGCACGAGCCGCACGAGTCGCCGTGGGTGGTAACGCTGCCACTGGTGTTGCTCGCCATTCCTTCGATCGCGATCGGTTTCTTCACCGTCGGGCCGATGCTGTTCGGTGATTTCTTCCGCGGCGCCATCGAGGTGTTGCCGCAGAACGACACCATGGCGATGGTCGCTGCCAAGATCTGGCACGACGAGCACGGCATACTCGCCGCGGCGGCCGGTTTCGGCCTGCATTTCTGGGCATCACCGGCGTTCTGGCTGGCTTTCTCCGGGTTCGCGCTGGCGACCTACATCTACCTGTTCAATCCGGCTGTCGCCGGGCGTGCGCGCAAGTTGTTCGCGCTGCCGATCCGCATCCTCGAGAACAAGTACGGCTTCGATGATCTGTGGATCAAGGGCTTCGCCGGTGGCGGCGTGAAGCTTGGCCGTCTGTCCTGGAAGTGGGGCGATGCCGGTTTGATTGACGGTCTGCTGATCAACGGCTCGGCGGCGGTGGTCGACCGCGTCGCCGGCGTGGTCCGCTACGTGCAGACTGGACGCCTCTACAACTACGCCTTCGCCATGATCCTGGGCCTCATCGTGCTGCTCGCGGTGCTGGTCCGGGGCAGCGGCGCCTGAGAACGACGACAAGGACGCCCCGATGTTTTCCTCCTGGCCCCTGCTGAGCCTCCTGGTCTGGTTGCCGATCGTCGGCGGCCTGTTGACCCTGTTCTTCGGTGACTCGCGCTCGACGCATGCGCGCTGGTTCGCCCTGCTGGTGGCCATCGCCACCCTGGTGCTCTCGCTGCCGCTGTACACCGGCCTCGACATGAATTCGGCGGCAATGCAGTTCGTCGAGAATGGCAGCTGGATTCCCAGCTTCGACATCCGTTACCACCTCGGCGTCGACGGCATCTCGGTGGCGCTGATCCTGCTCACCACGCTGACCTCGGTGCTGGTTCTGCTGGGCGCGTGGACTTCGATCGAGCGCCGCGTGCACCAGTACTTCGCCGCATTCCTGATCCTCGAAGGCCTGATGATCGGCGTGTTCAGTGCGCTCGACGCGATCCTGTTCTACGTGTTCTTCGAGGGCATGCTGATCCCGATGTTCCTGATCATCGGCGTCTGGGGCGGCCCGCGCCGTGTCTACGCCGCGATCAAGTTCTTCCTGTACACCTTCCTCGGCTCGGTGTTCATGCTGGTCGGGTTGGTGTACCTGTACCTCAAAGGCGGCAGCTTCCAGCTCGCCGACCTATATGCCTTGCCGCTGACATCGACCGAGCAGATGTGGCTGTTCTTCGCCTTCCTCGCCGCCTTTGCGGTCAAGGTGCCGATGTTCCCGGTGCACACCTGGTTGCCGGATGCGCACGTCGAGGCGCCCACCGGCGGCTCGGTGATCCTGGCGGCGATCATGCTCAAAATCGGCGGCTACGGCTTCCTGCGCTTCTCACTGCCGATCACCCCGGATGCCGGCCACGAGTGGGCCTGGCTGGTGATCGCGCTGAGCCTCATCGCCGTGGTTTATATCGGCCTGGTGGCGCTGGTGCAGGAAGACATGAAGAAGCTGATCGCGTATTCGTCGGTCGCGCACATGGGCTTCGTCACTCTCGGTACCTTCATTGCGTTCGCGCTGGCGCGCGATTACGGCAATACCGATGCCGCCATCCTCGGGTTGCAGGGCGGCATGGTGCAGATGATTTCGCACGGATTCATCTCCGGCGCGATGTTCTCCTGCGTGGGCGTGCTCTATGACCGCATGCACAGCCGCATGATCAAGGATTACGGCGGTGTCGCCAATGTGATGCCGTGGTTCGCGCTGTTCGCGGTGTTCTTTGCGATGGCCAATGCCGGCTTGCCGGGCACCTCGGGCTTCGTTGGCGAATTCATGGTGATCCTGGCTAGCTTCCAGCAGCATCCGCTGCTGGCCTTCGCGGCGGCCACCACGCTGATCCTCGGCGCCGCCTACACCCTGTGGATGGTCAAGCGTGTGATCTACGGCGATGTTGCCAACGCACATGTCGCCGAGCTCACCGACATCAACGCGCGCGAAGCACTGGTGCTCGGTGCGTTTGCTGCCGGCACCTTGCTGCTCGGCGTGTGGCCGAAGCCGCTGACCGATCTGATGGAAGCCCCGATCGCGCAGCTGGTTGTCCAGCTCGCCACCACCAAGCTGTAAGGGAAGCACCCGATGGCCCTGACCATGCCCACCTCCGTCGACCTGCTGCCGCTCGGTCCGGAACTCTTTGTCTGTGGCGCCGCCTTCGCGCTGCTGATGATCGACCTGTTCCTGTCGCAGTCGCGACGCGGGCTCACGCACTTCCTGGCCCTGTTCGTGCTCGCCGCCGCCGCGGTGTTGACCGCGCGCGACATGGGCGGCGAGGCCATCACCGCCTTCCACGGCTATTTCGTGCGCGACGTCGCCGCCGACGTGCTCAAGCTCGCCATCTACGGCGTCACAGCGGTGTGTTTCGTCTACGCCAAGCCCTATCTGCAGGATCGCGGCCTGTTCAAAGGCGAGTTCTACGCGCTGAGCCTGTTCGCGGTGCTGGGCATGATGCTGCTGGTCTCGGCCGGCAGCCTGCTGGCGGTCTATGTCGGCCTGGAGCTGCTGGCGCTGTCGTCGTACGCGCTTGTGGCCATCGACCGCGACAACCCGCGCAGCTCGGAAGCGGCGATGAAGTACTTCGTGCTCGGCGCGCTGGCCTCAGGCATGCTGCTGTACGGCATGTCGATGGTCTATGGCGCGACGGGCAGCCTCGCGCTGTCAGATATCCATGCCGCCGCGGCGATGGGTGGTGACCGCACGCTGCTGATGTTCGGCGTGGTGTTCATGCTGGTCGGCATCGCTTTCAAGTTCGGTGCCGCGCCTTTCCATATGTGGTTGCCGGACGTCTATCACGGCGCGCCGACGGCGATCACCGCCTTCATCGGTTCGGCGCCCAAGTTGGCGGCCTTTGGTATGGCCTGGCGCCTGCTCGACGGCGGTGCCGGCCCGCTCGATGCCGACTGGCGCGACATGGTCGCCTGGCTCGGTGCGCTGTCGCTGATCACCGGCAACCTGATCGCGCTGATGCAGACCAACCTCAAGCGCATGCTGGCGTACTCGACCATCTCCCACGTGGGCTTCCTGTTCATGGGCCTGGCCGAAGGCGGGGCAGTGGGCTACTCGGCGGCGATGTTCTACGCCATCAGCTACGCGATCATGTCCGCTGCAGCCTTCGGCGCCATCATCGTGATGTCGCGCAGCGGCTTCGAAGCGGAGAACATCAACGACTACCGCGGCCTGTGGAATCGCCAGCCGCTGCATGCGCTGCTGATCCTGTTCATCATGGCCTCGCTGGCGGGCGTGCCGCCGTTCCTTGGCTTCTGGGCCAAGCTTGAAGTGCTGCGCGCTGCGGTGCAGGCCGACCTGATCTGGCTCGCCATTGTCGGCGTGGTGTTCGCGGTGATCGGCGCCTTCTATTACCTGCGCCTGATCAAGGTGATGTTCTTCGAGGAAGCCGAAGGCGAAGGCCTGCAGCCGCACAGCGACAGCCACCTGCGCTGGGTGTTCGCGGCGAACGCCGCGGCATTGCTGGTGCTCGGCCTGTTCACCGAGAGCATCCTGTCGTGGTGCCGCGTCGCTTTCGCGGCATAAACGAAATTAGGCTTGCGCGGCGCGAACGCCGCCACCTATAATGCGCGTCTACTGCTGCGGGGTGGAGCAGTCTGGCAGCTCGTCGGGCTCATAACCCGAAGGTCGCAGGTTCAAATCCTGCCCCCGCTACCAGTTTCGGGCGACAGCAGTTTCGACTGCATCGCCGAGGCTAGTCAGGCATCGATGCCAGTCGATGATTGACACCGGAACCTGGATGTACCGGAAAAGGGCCGCATGGCCCTTTTTTGTTTTCGAAATTCGCGAAGTTCTTCTCAACTCGGGAGCCCGGCATGAGCAGCGGCAAGGCAGGCGAAATCCAGGCGATGCTGGCGCCGACCGTGGCTGCGCTCGGGTTGGAGCTGCTGGGCGTCGAGCTGCTTCCCGATGGTCGCGGGCAGATGCTGCGCCTGTACATCGACGCGCCCGGTCGGCCTGTCGGCATTGAGGATTGCGAAGCAGCGAGCCGCGAAGTGTCGGCGCAGCTCGATGTTGAGGATCCGATCGCCAGCGAGTACACGCTGGAGGTGTCGTCGCCCGGTCTTGATCGTCTGCTGTTCACGGTGGAGCAGTTCGCCCGCTTCATCGGCGAGCAGGTCAAGGTCTCGCTGCGCTTGCCGCAGGACGGCCGGCGACGCTTGCAGGGCAAGGTGCTCAAGGCGGAAGGCGACACCGTATGCATCGCGGTCGATGACAAGGAAATGTCGATCGCGCACGCCAACATCGAGAAGGCGCGCCTGGTCCCTGACCTGGTGGCGCTGGGGCTGGCCCCGGAAGGGCCGCGCGGCGGGCGCCGCAAGCCGAGCAAGACATCCGACTGACGTTCTTGCCTTCACCTCGAAACTGATAGAAACGTTGAACTGACCCGGGCCGGACGATCCGCCCCACGGAGCTGGAAACATGAGCAAGGAACTGTTGCTGGTGATGGACGCGGTGGCCAACGAGAAGGGCGTGCCGCGCGCCGTCATCGTCGAGGCCATGGAGGCCGCACTGGCCTCCGCCGCCAAAAAGCGCTACCACGACGAGGACGTCGCGGTGCGTGTATCCATCGATCCCAAGGATGGCAGCTACGAGACCTTCCGCCGCTGGGAAGTGATCGCCGACGACATCGTGATGGAGTCGCCCGAGCGCATGATTCGCATGATGGACGCGGTCGACACCAAGCCCGACGCGCAGATCGGCGACTTCATCGAAGAGCAGATCGAGAATCCGGAGTTCGGCCGTATCGCCGCGCAGGCCGCCAAGCAGGTGATCGTGCAGCGCGTGCGTGAAGCCGAGCGCGCGCAGGTGATCGATGCCTGGCAGGACCGCGTCGGTGAGCTGGTCAACGGCATCGTCAAGCGCGTCGAGCGCGGAAATGTCTATGTCGACCTCGGCGGCAATGCCGAGGCTTTGATTCCGAAGGACAAGGCGATCCCGCGCGATGTGCTGCGCCCGGGCGATCGCGTGCGCGGCTTCCTGCTCGACGTGCGCGCCGAAACCCGCGGCCCGCAGTTGTTCATTTCGCGCACCGCGCCGGAGTTCATGATCGAGCTGTTCAAGCTCGAAGTGCCGGAAGTCGGCCAGGGCCTGGTCGAGATCAAGGCCGCTGCCCGCGACCCGGGTGATCGCGCCAAGATCGCGGTGATCGCGCACGACCACCGCACCGATCCGATTGGCGCCTGCATCGGTATGCGCGGTTCGCGCGTGCAGGCGGTGTCGAACGAACTCAATGGCGAGCGCGTCGATATCGTGCTGTGGTCGGACAATCCGGCGCAGTTCGTCATCAATGCGATGGCTCCGGCCGAAGTGCAGTCGATCATCGTCGATGAAGACAAGCACGCGATGGACCTCGCCGTCGCCGAGGACAAGCTCGCCCAGGCGATCGGCAAGGGTGGTCAGAACGTCCGTCTGGCCAGCCGTCTGACTGGCTGGCAGCTCAATGTGATGACCCAGGACCAGGTCACCGCCAAATCCGAGGCCGAGCAGGCGGGTGCCCGCCAGCTGTTCATGGACAAGCTCGAGGTCGACGAGGAAATCGCCGGCATCCTGGTCGCTGAGGGTTTCGGCAGCATCGAAGAAATCGCCTACGTGCCGGCTGCCGAGCTGCTGGCGGTCGAAGGATTCGACGAGGATATCGTCGAGGAGCTGCGCGCCCGTGCCCGTGATGCGCTGCTCACCGAGGCCCTGGCGGTCGAGGAAGAAATCGAAGAGCACCAGCCGTCCGACGACCTGCGCTCGCTCGACGGCATGGACGAAGCAACCGCCTTTGCCCTGGCCGGCCGCGGCATCGTCACCCGCGATGACCTGGCCGAGATGGCGGTCGACGAAATCACCGACATCGACGGCGTCGATGCCGAGCGTGCCGGAAAGCTGATCATGGCGGCGCGCGCGCACTGGTTCGAGTGAGTCCTCGCCCACCGCGTCACTACCGTTGCACACGAATTGAATGCGCGCCCGGCGCGCCCCCGAAAGGAAGCACCCGTCCATGTCCGAAGTCACCGTAGGTTCGCTGGCCAAAGTGCTGGGAATGCCCGTCGAGAAGCTGCTCGAGCAGCTGGCCGGCGCCGGCATGACCTTCACCGGCCCCGATCAGGTGGTCAGCAGTACCGAGAAGATGAAGCTGCTCGGCTTCCTTCGCCGTACCCACGGCAAGGAAGACAAGGGTGCCGAGGATGCGGCGCCGAAGCAGATCACGCTCAAGCGGCGCAAGCAGGAAGAGCTGACTGTCAGTGCCGGCAAGGCCAAGACCACGGTCAGCGTCGAGGTGCGGCAGAAGCGCACCTACGTCAAGCGCAGCGTGGTCGAGGAAGAGGGCGCGTCCGAACGCGAGGAAGCGCAGCGCCTGCTCGAGGAGTCGCGCCAGCGCCAGGAGCAGGAGGAGTCCGCGCGCCGCGATGCCGACCGCAAGCGCGAGGAAGAGGAAGCCCGCAAGCGCGAGGCCGAGCAGAGCGAGCGCGAGCAGCGCGAGGCCGAGGAGGCGCGCGCCCGCGCCGAGCAGGAGGCGCGCACCGCCGCCGAGCAGGAAGAGGCGCGCGAGAAGGCGCGCATCGAGCCGCGCATCGAGGCCAAGGTTGCCGAGCGCCCGGCCAAGCCCAAGCACAAGCCGGCGCGTGGC
>DASUOA010000283.1:0-8679 GCA_036276895.1 Arenimonas sp.
GGAAGAAGTTTTCGAGGTAGCGGCGATAGGTGTCGCTGAGCTGACGCAGACGGGTGCCGTGGACGATAAAGGTCGGCGGATTCTCGCCGCCAGGATGAGCGAATCGCAACTTGGCTGCGTGTCCGCGAACCACCGGCGGCGGCGCAGCTTGAACCGCGGTTTCCAGCGCCCGTGTCACCTCGGCAGTGCTGAACACATGCATGGCCGACGCATGGGTCTTGTCGATCGCGCGAAACAGCTCGCGCATGCCGGTGCCGTGCTTGGCCGAAATCGTCACCCGCGTTGCCCATTCGCAAAAACTGAGCTTGCGCTCGAGCATGCCGAGTGTCTGTTCGCGTTGGTACTTGCTCTGGCCATCCCACTTGTTGACGGCGATCACCAGACCCTTGCCGGCTTCGAGCACATGGCCGAGCACGGTCGCGTCCTGTTCGGTCACGCCTTCGCCGGCATCGAGCAGGATCACGGCGACCTGGCAGGACTGGATCGCCTGCAGGGTCTTGAAGGTACTGAACTTCTCAACCGCTTCCTCGACCTTAGAGCGGCGTCGCAGGCCGGCGGTGTCGATCAACCGGTATTGCTTGCCGTCGCGGTCCAGGTCGACAGCGATGGCATCGCGCGTGGTGCCCGGCACTTCGGACGCAATCATCCGCTCCTCGCCGAGCAGGCGATTGACCAGGGTCGACTTGCCGACATTCGGGCGACCGATGAAGGCCACGCGCAGCCGGTCGGTATCGTCGGCCAGGACAGTGGCGTCGCCATCCTCTGGAAGACGCGGCAAGACCTCCGCCAGCAACTCCGGGATGCCCTGACGATGCGCGGCCGAGACGGGCAGCACTTTGTCGGCGCCGAAACGTGTGAAGTCGGCCAGCGCTGCGTGCAGCTCCAGCCCATCGACCTTGTTGACCACCAGCAGCATGGGCCGCCCGGCCTTGCGCAGCCAGGCTAGGATGTCCAGATCCATCGACGAGACGCCCTCTCGGGCATCGACCACGAACAGGATCAGATCAGCCTCTTCCGCCGCGGCGCGCGACTGGCGCGCGGTAGCGCCGGCCAGCCCTTCGTCCACGCCGGACAGGCCGCCGGTATCACAGACCACGAAGTGTCGCGCCTCGTCCAGACGACAGACGCCGTAATTGCGATCGCGGGTAACGCCCGGCTCGTCATGGACGAGCGCGTCGCGGGTGCGCGTCAGCGCATTGAAGATCGTGGACTTGCCGACATTCGGCCGACCAACGAGAGCAACCAGAGGCAACACGATAGGCTCTCCCGATTAGCAAGACGGAAACCTGCGCCCAGTCGCGGGCGCAGGCGGCTTGGCATCACTGCGGCAGCGGATACGCTGCGACCTTGCCCTCGACGCTCTGCGCCACCAGCATGCCATCGATGCTGACCTGCGGCGTGGCGAGGATGGCGGCCTTGTCGAGACGAACACGGGCGGCGATCTCGCCGGTCGCGATGCGGATCCAGTGCAGGTAGCCCTCGATGTCGCCGACGACCGCAAAGTCACCGTGCACCGCCGGCGTGGTCAGCCAGCGATTGGTGAACACATCCTGCTTCCACAGCGCACTGCCGTTGCTGCGATCGATTGCCCAGACGGTGCCGGCCTTGTCCGAGACCAGCAGGCGATCGGCCAACATGGCCAGGCCCGTGTGGCTGCCAACGTCGCGGGTCCACAGCGGGCGTCCATTGGCGGTGGAGATCGACATCATCCGGTCATGAAAGCTGACGGCATACAGCTCGTTCAGGCCGACCTGCATCTCGCCATCGATGTCGGCCATGCGGTCGAGCTCGGTGCGCCCATCCGGGTCGGCCACCGACTGCTCCCAACCGCGGGCGCCGTCTTCGAGACGCAGTACGATCACGGAACCGTCGTCGTAGCCGACATAGACTGCACCCTGCCCCGCAACCGCGGCGCTGCTGCCGCGCACCGTCAGCGACGGCAGGCCGCGATCGAACACCCACTTGCGCGAACCGTTGGCCGGGTCGAGCGCATGCACGCGACCATCGTTGCTGCGCACGATGATGCGGTCAGGCGTGATCAGCGGTGCCGCCAGAACTTCGGAGCTGACCGTGGCCTTCCAGCGCTCTGCGCCGCTGTCGGCATCCAACGCCACCACTTCGCCATTGCGTCCGCCGACGATGACCATGCCATTGCCCACGGCGGGCGTGCTGGTCAGGCCGTTCTCGATGATCTTCTTGCGCCAGAAAAAGACACGACCAGTGAGACTTGTCTGGCTCGCAACCGCCTGCTGCTCCCAAAGCACATCGCCAGTGGCGAGGCTCACGGCTTTGACGCGACCGGCATCATCAACGACGTAGGCGCGCTCGCCCTCGATGACCGGGTGTGTGCGCAGGCCGAGTCGGCGATGACCGTCGCCGAGCTTCTGCGTCCAAGCAGCCTTGGTTTGCAGCGCGCCGGCGATCTCGACTAATTCCGCCGGCTCACCGGGCTTTTCCTTGCTGCCGCCGAACCAGCCTTTCATGGTGGCGCAGCCGCTGCCCAGTCCGAGCAAGGCGACGATGATCAAGATTCGAGCGGACGGCTGGAAGGACGGCATGCGGTCAGATCTCCGGCTGATCGGGCAGTTCGCCACCCGCATCGGTAAGTTTGAGTTCCAGCAGGGGGCGCGTCGGCGCCGCCACGTCGAGCTTGGCCAGCGCGTCCGCGTAGGCGGTACGGGCAGCATCGCGGTTGCCACGCGCCGTTTCGACGTCACCGCGCAGTTCGTCGGCGACAGCGGCAAACAGTGACGTGCCGAGGCTGTCCAAGCGCTTAATGACTTCGTCGTGCCGCTCAAGGCCAAGCAGCAGGCGCGCAGCACGCAGCTGCGCCAGCTCGTACAGGGCGCGATCGGTGGTTTCCGGCGCGATGCTGTCCAGGGCCGCAAGAGCCTCTTCCGGCTTGCCGTTCGACTGCAGCCAGGCTGCTTCGCGCAGCGCTGCCAGGCTTGCGTACGGCGTGTCGGCGTAGTCCTTGCGAAGCGCGGCGACCAACGCGGTGACCTTGTCGGCATCCTTGGCCTCAAGCGCCTCGGTGAGCACCGCGTACTGGCCGGCGGCCTCTACGCGATGGCCGCTTTCGCGGCCCTGCCACCAGTTCCAGCCACCGATGGCGGCAAGGCCGAGGGCGACACCGGTTACCAGGGAGCTGCCGTTATTCTTGAGCCAGTTGCGGACGCGTTCGCCCTGCTCGTATTCGTCTATTTGGTCGATGGACATAGTCGTTCGTGGCCGCGGTCGGGCGGCCGGTCAGGATAGCGGGAAGGTTCGCCTGCGCTCAGTGGCCAGCGGACGAAACGTCGGCAGAGGATACCGCAAAGCGTGCCACGTTGGCCGAGCGGAAGGCGGCGATATCGATCGACTCGTCGCCACGGCGCACATCGACGGCCTCCGCATTGCCCAGCGTCACGTGCAGTGTCCCGGCCAGCGGGAATTGGCGTTCGCTGCCCGCCGGCACCAGCTCACGACCGAGGTTGCGGCCCTGCGCATCGGCGACCTCTAGCCAGGATTCGTCGCGAAAGCTGAGCCGCAGCATCGGTTCGGCGTGTTCTACGTGGTCATTGGCGCGAGGAAATCCCGCCATCGCTGCAATGACCGGAGGCAGGCCGGCGGCCGCCTCACTGCGCAGCTGCGCCAGTTCCGTCGGCTTGATCGCTTCCAGCAGCGGCTCCGCCGCGACCTCCGTGCGCTGGACTTCAGGCTCCCAGACGGGGGATCCATTCACGCTGGCCGGCGGCAATGGAGCCGGCTGCACTGCCGGTTCAGCACTCGGCAGCACCGGCGGCTCGAGGCTGATGGCCTCGACCAGCTTGCGGCTGCTGTCGTAATGGGTGGCCAGCCAGACCGCCGGCACCGCGATCACCGCGGTCATGGTCAGATAGACCACATTGCGTACGCCCCGCTCGATCATGCCCTGCAGGCGCGAGCGCTTGTCCATCGCCTGCAGTCGCGGCGTTGCCGTGCAGCCGGCCGGCCCCTCAACCAGCTCCGGCGGCAGGCCCAGCAGTTCGAGATAGGCGCCCAGGTTGGAGCGGATGTAGATCGGCGCACCCAGGCGCTGCCAGTCGTCGCTCTCCATTGCGGAGATCACGATCGATGGTAGGCGCAGGCTCTGTGCGACCTGATCGCGGCTCAGCCCCGCCTGCTCGCGGGCGGCTCGTAGACGGTCACCGACCGGCTCCGGGAACAGGGAGTTCTGCAGCGGACGATCCTGGTGCATATCCATGGTCATGGCTGGCGCTGCCCCTCCGGATTGGGCGGCGAATAGTCGGGAAATTCTCGATTGAGTCGACGACGGTACTCGGCAGCCGTGCTGTCCGCACCTGCAGCCTCTTCAATGCTTGCGGCCAGCACCAGCATCTCCGCGGACGCAGGCCCGACCGCCTCGCGGCGCTGGATGAAGGCGCGCGCACGCAGCGTGTCGCCCTTCTCAAGGTGCAGCACTGCCAAGGCTTCCAAGGCAGATGGCTCGGCTGGATTGGCTTCGATGATGCCGCGGAAGTAGCGCTCGGCAGCATCCTTCTGCTGCGCCGCCAGCGCGCAACGGGCGGCATTGTTCAGCACCAGCAGCGTCGACTTGTACAGCGGGTCGGCCATGGCGCGCTGGTATTGCGCGTCGGCTTCTTCGTACTGACCTTGCTGGCACAGCCACACCGCGTGCGCATTGAGGATCGCGCCACTGTCCGGCGCCAGCTTGAGCGCGCGTTCGAAGCTGGATTTCGCCTGCTTCGGACGATTGATCCGGTCCTGCACCAACGCCAGCACGGCATGCGCCTCGGCTGACTTCGGGTCGCGCTTGACCGCCCGATTGGCGCGCTCCAGCGCGGCCGACAGATCGCCTGCCGCGAGATAGCTCTCGGCCAGCATCACGTTGGTGCGCGCCAGCTCGGAAACATTATCGAAGGACGTCGACTGCGCCATCGCGGCAGGCGCCATCAGCGGAGCGAGCAGCCCCGCCACAGCCAGAAAGCACCATGCCACTCGCTCAGTTCGCATTCGCAGATCCTCGTGAGTCGCCGTCCACCAGCGTGATATCGAGCTTTCGGCGGAACTCCGCCTGACGACGGGTGCGGTCCATCACCTGCCCCTTGAGCTGTCCGCAGGCGGCGTCGATGTCGTCGCCGCGCGTGCGGCGCACCATGGTCAGTACGCCGGCGTCGAGCAGGATCTTCTGGAAGCGGCGGATCTCCTCCTCCGGGCAGCGCTCGTAGCGCGTGCCGGGGAAAGGATTGAACGGGATCAAGTTGACCTTGGCCGCGTCCTTCATCTGGGTAACGTTGTTGAAACGGCGCATCAAGGCGGCCAGTTCGCGCGCGATCTCCGGGCTGTCGTTGACGCCGCGCATGAGCGTGTACTCGAAGGTGATCGAGTCGCGCTTGCCGTGCTTGAGATAGCGCACGCAGGCGGCCATCAGCATGGCGATCGGATACTTCTTGTTGAGCGGCACCAGCTGGGTGCGCAGCTCGTCGTTCGGCGCGTGCAGCGAGATCGCCAGCGACACGTCGGATTCGGTCGACAGGCGGTCGATCATCGGCACCAGGCCGGAGGTCGACAGGGTCACGCGCTTGTTGGCGAGACCAAAGCCGAGGTCGTCACGCATCAGACTCATCGCGGTAACGACGTTGTCGAAATTCAGAAGTGGCTCGCCCATGCCCATCATCACCACGTTGGTGAGCTTGCGATGGTGGTGGGTCTTGTTGCCCAGGTGCTTCGAGGCCGTCCACACCTGGCCAATGATCTCGGAAGCTGAAAGATTGCGGTTGAAGCCCTGGGTCGCGGTCGAGCAGAAGCTGCAGTTCAGCCCGCATCCCACCTGCGAGGAGACGCACAGCGTGCCGCGGCCCTTGTCGGGAATGAACACCGCCTCGATCGCGTTGGCCCGATCCATGCCAAGCAGCCACTTGTGCGTGCCGTCGGTCGACGGCTTGTCGAACACCACCTGCGGTGGCCGAATCTCGCAATGCTGTTCGAGCTTGGCGCGCAGCGCCTTGCCGACGTCGCTCATCTGCGAAAAGTCGGTGGCGTGCTGGTGGTAGATCCACTTCATCACCTGGTGCGCGCGGAACTTCTTCTCGCCCAGGGTTTCTTCGAACAGCCGCTCCATGGCGGCACGGTCGAGGTCGAACAGATTCACGCGCGCCGCATCCGCCGCCACCGCGACGGAGTCATCAGCGAATGCGGGCGCGTGGCTGTTCATCTCACTTCTGACGCATCAACGCGGGCAGAGTTCCGTCGCCGCAAAGAAGTAGGCGGTTTCGATCGCCGCGTTCTCCAGGCTGTCAGAGCCGTGCACTGCATTGGCGTCGATCGACTCGGCGAAGTCGGCGCGGATGGTGCCGGCGGCCGCTTCCTTCGGATTGGTTGCGCCCATCAGCTCGCGATTCTTGAGCACGGCGTTCTCGCCCTCGAGCACCTGGATCATCACCGGGCCGGAAATCATGAACTCGACCAGCGCGTTGAAGAACGGACGCTCGCGGTGCACGGCATAGAAGCCCTCGGCTTCCTTGCGCGACAGGTGCTTCATCTTCGCGGCAACGACCTTCAGGCCGGCCTTCTCGAAACGCGAATAGATCTCACCGATCACGTTCTTGGCGACCGCGTCGGGCTTGATGATGGAAATGGTGCGCTCCAGCGCCATGGGTAGAACTCCGTTACAGGGGGTTGGAAAGATCCCAAATCTAGCACAAATCCCCGGCGAAACCGCAGCTTAGCGGAAATTCCGCAAAGTTTAGCTGCGGTTTGGTTACGAACTGTCGACATCGCCCGGACAGTCAAGCGGCGATCGCTCGTTTGCTTCAATCGAACGATTGACTGAAGCCCCCTGCGGGCCGTAGGCTCGAACAAACGTTTGATCCGCCAGCCGCGAAGGAGAGCACGCCCATGGCCACCACCCATTTCAGCACCAAGGAACGCATCCTCGGCGCGGCCGAGGAGCTGTTCGCACAGCACGGTTTCGCCGGCACCTCGCTGCGCGAGGTCACCAGCCGTGCCGACGTCAACATCGCCGCGGTCAACTACCACTTCGGCTCAAAGGAGAACCTGGTCAACGAGGTGTTCCGTCGGCGCATGGACGAAATGAGCGAGCGTCGCCTGTCCCTGCTCGCTAGGGCGCAAGCCGACAAGCCGGGTGATCTTGAGTCGGTGCTCGCCGCCTTCATCGAGCCCGCACTGGCGATGAATCTCGACCGTCACGGCGGCGCCAGCTTCGTGCGCGTGCTGGCCCGCGCCTATGCGGAAAAGAACGACGGGCTGCGCCACTTCCTTTCCGAGAACTACGGCCACGTGCTGCGCGACTTCACCAAAGCCATTTCGAGCTGCGTGCCCAGCTTGCCCAAGGAAGACCTGCTCTGGCGTCTGGACTTTCTCGCCGGTGCGTTGACCTATGCCATGGCCGATTTCGGCCTGATCAAGCGGCCCGCCGGCGTCTCCGAGAAGGCGCATTGCCAGAAGGCGGCGCAGAACCTGATCCGCTTCGCCGCCGCCGGGCTGCGCGCCTGAGCCCCCCATCCAAATTCTGTCAACGGACTTTCGAAATGACTGACAAGCTATTGATCCGAAAGGTTGCAGTGCTTGGCGCCGGTGTCATGGGCGCGCAGATTGCTGCCCACCTCGCCAATGCCGGCGTCGATGTCTGCCTGTTCGATCTGCCAGCCAAGGACGGGCCGAAGAACGGCATCGTCGACAAGGCCATCGCCAATCTCGGCAAGCTCTCGCCTGCACCGTTGGCGAGCAAGTCGCTGTCTTCCGCGATTACCGCCGGAAACTATGAAGAGCATCTCGATCGCCTGCGCGACTGCGACCTGATCATCGAAGCCATCGCCGAGCGAATGGACTGGAAGCAGGACCTGTACCGCAAAATCGCGCCGTTCGTGGCCGATCATGCTGTCCTTGCATCGAACACCTCGGGCCTGGGCATCAATGCGCTGGCCGACGTGCTCCCCGAGCAGCTGCGACACCGCTTCTGCGGCGTGCACTTCTTCAACCCGCCGCGCTACATGCATTTGGCCGAATTGATTCCGACCCGCGGCACCGATGTCGCGGTATTGAGCGGCCTGGAGTCCTTCCTGGTCACGACACTGGGCAAGGGCGTGGTCTATGCCAAGGACACCCCGAACTTCATCGGCAACCGCATCGGCGTGTTCTCGATCCTTTCGGTGCTGCACCACACCGCCGCTTTCGGCCTGGGTTTCGACGAGGTCGATGCGCTGACCGGCCCGCTGGTCGGACGGCCGAAGTCGGCGACCTATCGCACCTCGGACGTGGTCGGCCTCGACACCATGGCGCACGTGATCAAGACCATGGCCGACACCCTGCCCGCCGACCCCTGGCACCGCTACTTCAAGACGCCGGACTGGTTGCAGGGACTGATCGCCAAGGGTGCGTTGGGGCAGAAGACCGGCGCCGGTATCTTCCGCAAGGTCGGCAAGGACATCCATGTCGTCGATCTAGCCAAGCAGGACTACCGCCCGGCGACCGGCAAGGCCGCCGATGAGGTGGTCGAGATCCTGAAGACGAAGAATCCGGCGGAGAAGTTCGCCAAGCTGCGCGCCAGCAGCCATCCGCAGGCCCAATTCCTGTGGGCCTGCTTCCGCGACCTGTTCCATTACTCGGCCTTCCATCTCGCCTCCATCGCCGACACGGCCCGCGACGTGGACCTCGCCATCCGCTGGGGCTATGGCT
>DASUOA010000284.1:0-2999 GCA_036276895.1 Arenimonas sp.
GCCTGATTTCGAGTCAGGTACAATCGACCACTCTGCCACCTCTCCGGTGGCCCGGCGCACCACTGTCGCGCCGGGCTGGCAATTATAGGGGCGCTTCGCGGCCGCGGCTAGTACCTGACGGAGCGATCAGCCGCCCACGCCCTTGGGCAGGAAGAAGTACTCGCCCACCTCGTGCCCGGCGTACTGGATCGGCGAATAGCCCGGCGCCTGCGCCAGCGGCGCGTCGATCGCGCTCAGCGCCAGCGAAGTCGAAAGTTCGCGATACAGCCGCTGTGCTTCGAGCAGACGGTTGTTGTCCTGCAGCACGTTGAGGAAGGCGCGCGCGAAGTAGCTGTGGTTTCCACTGCCGGTATCCGGCACCGGTTGCACGCCACCGGAGGTCAGCGCGATGCGCGCCTTGCCATTCGCCATGGCCTTGACCCAGTCACCCCATTTCTCTTCACCCAGCGTCGCCGCGTCGAACGCCGGCACGGCGCTGCGGGTCATGGTGCCGGAGTAGCAGGAGTCGGCAACTACCAGCACATGCTTGGCCTGGATGGTGTTCAGCAGGTCACTGACTACGGAGTTCGAGATCCAGCTCTTGTTGTTGCCGGCCACGCCGTCGCTCGGAACCCAATAGCCCTGCCCGCTGGCGGCATCGATCTCACCATGGCCGGCGTAGTAGATCAGCAGGTTGTCTTCCGGCTTGAGCTGCTCGCGCATGGCATCGAGCGCGCTGAGGATCTCCAGCCGGCTGGCATTGAGCAGCAGGGTGGTCTCGTAGCCGTAGCGCTTGCGCAGCATGTCGGACACCGCGGTCGCGTCATTGGCTGCACTCTTCAGCGCCGGGTAGTTGCTGTCGCGATAGCTGTTGTTACCCACCACCACCGCAAAGTAGCGACCCATATCGACATCACGCGGCATGCTGCCGGCGCCTTTGCCCACTGGCGCAGTCGCCACGTCGTCGCCTGCCGCCGCACCGGCCTGGGTCAGCACGGTGAAGTCGAGCTTCGACTCGCTGCCGCGATGGTCGAGCGCCGCCACAGTCACGTTGGCGCCCGACTCCGGCACATCGATTTCCACCGAGAAACTGCCGTTGGCGGCCATCGGCGCTTCCACGCCATTGACTGTGACCCTCTGCAGCAGCTGCGGCTGGGTGACGCGGCCGACCAGCTTGCGCTTGCCCGGCGCGCCGCGGTAGACGGCGGTATTGCGGCCACGGGTTGCCACCACCATCGGCTCGAGGATTTGCAGCGTCGGGGTGCCCGCGTACAGGCCGCCACCTGCGCCTGAACCGGCGCGCTGCTCCAGTGCCGCCAGTTGCGTGCGCTGGTTGTTGATCTGGCTTTCCTGGGCAAGCAGCTGGTTCTCCAGCAGCTTCATCAGCTCTGCATCCTCTTGTGCGGTGGCCTGACTGAGCTTGGCACGTGTCGCGGCCAGTTCGTCCTGCGCGCTCTGCAGCGCCGCACGGCGTTGCGACAGCTCGCGCTGCAGCCGCTCGACCTCCTCGCGCAGCTGCGCCGAGGTCGCCTGCTCGGCCTGAACCTGCTGCTGCAAGCTGCCGATCCGGGTATCACGTGCCTGCAACTCGACCTCGACCACCGAGGCGTACATCAGCTCGTCCTGGATGCCCGAGGCCTGGCGGTACAGATTGATCGCAGCCGCAGGATCCTTGTTGACGCCCAGGCCCTGTTCGTAGAGATAGCCGAGGTTGATCTTGGCCCGGCCATAGCCCTGGTCGGACGCCTTCTTGAACCACTGGAAGGCCATGCCGTAGTCGGGCTCTATGCCCAGACCTTTGGCGTAGATCTCGCCGACGTTGTTCTGAGCCTCGGCGCTGCCGGCCATCGCCTGGTCCAACCAGACTTTCAACGCGGTCTGGTAGTTGGCGCGGTCGTAGGCCACGTACTCGCCGCCGCGGATCTCGCAGTCGGCCTGGGTGGTGCGGATCGGCCGGCGCGCGCTCATGTAGGTGGCTTGGCGACCGAGCTTGCGGATCTGACCGGGCAGCAGGCAGTCGACGATCATCAGGTCTTCGGCGTTGCGGACGGCGGCTTGGGGCGCCCTCTGCGGCAGCCCGGCGCTTACAACCACAACAAAGGTCAGCAAGCCGGCCAACATGGACTTGCGCTGCTTATGACTGAGTTCCGGATTCATCAATCCCGCTCCTGACTACCGCAAAGGGATACAAGCACACCGACGCAAACAACTCGCGGCCCGCGACGGCAATGTATAGCTCGCAGCGAGGCGCATTGCCAGCCACCGATTGCCTTTCTGCCTGTCCATGTGGATATCCGGTACCAAGGGCGGGACCGGCGGCGACGGCCCGAGCCCTCCCCTACCGGCGGCGGTTACCGGTTCCAAAGCCAAACTGCGTTGACCGGGAAGCCATCGCTATACTCGCGGTAGGGTGAATCGAATTTCGGGAATTCGGGGAATGTCTATGCAATCGATGTCGGCGCACTGCGCCGCGGGCCAGGCCATGACCGGTCGCGCAGCAAATGGATTCAAAAGAGTGTTGGCGCGCACGGTATGGCTGCTGGTTGCCATGTTGGCCACACAGGCATGGAGTGGGATCGCCTCCGCGCAGACGGGTTGTGTACTGTCTGCCGTCGGCAGCCCCCCAGCACAGGGCATCTCCGGCTCACAGGTCAGCTTGGACTTCGTGGTCACCGACGGTGGCGCCGGCTGCGTGGCGCCCAACGTCACAGTAGCTATTTCAACGGACACGACCGGCGGCGGCTCTTTGATCAGTGATGCCCTGCCGGCCATCACAGTGGGCACGCCCAGCACCGTCATTGTCGAGCTGGGGCCGAATGATGGTCAGATCGATGTGGACGTGAGCTGCGCCCCCCCAGGCCCCAGCTGCAGCGGCTCGCCACTCCTCCTGTGGTTTGAGACCAACAATGTCTATGCGCTGACTGCAATTGACCCCGCTGGTGGCAGCAAGGCAGCGCGCCCCGGAGAAACCGTGCCACTTGAGTTCAGGGCGACACGCAACGGAGTTGCGTACAGCGTTT
>DASUOA010000285.1:0-2040 GCA_036276895.1 Arenimonas sp.
GTGCATCCACCGCCAGGCCGCCGCGCGGAGACAGCTGCCAGCCGGGGCGACCGGCAAACAGTCCAGAAAAACGCGGGTCGGGCTCGAAGCGGCGACGGCCGGCATCGAAACGGTAGATGCCGTCGCGGGTCCGCCACCGCACCTCATCGCCGATCACGAAGACCTGGTTCTCCTCATTCGAGGGCAAGCCATCGCCGACGCCGAAGCGCAGCAGTTGGGTGTCCGACAACAGGCCGGTGCCCAGCGCATCGTTGGCCGGCACGTACAGCACGCCGTCGAGGTCGGTACCCAACCACAGGCCGCCGTCGCGATCCTCAGCCAGTGAGCGCACCACCGAGGCGGTGACCCAGCGCTTGCCTTCGTCGATCCAGTCGCCGTCCTGCCAGCGCAGCGAGGCCAGGCCATCGCGCTCGGCAATCCACACCCGCGCCGGGTCGCGACGGCTGCGCAGCAGTTCGCTGGCGCCGACATTGCGCAGGTTGCGGCTGCTGTCGCCGATGACCTCGAAGGTGCCGCCGTTGCCGGCCGCGAGCAGACGGCCGTCGACCTCAAGCAGGCCGCGGATGTAGCCGGTGATGCCGACCTGCTCGGCCTCGCCCGGGCGGGCATGCAGCCAAGTCAGCCGAGTGTTGCTGCCGACGAAGAGGCGATCGCCGAGGCGCAATGAGGCCAGCACCGAGCCGCCCAGTGTGGCCTCGTCGAAGCGACTCAGCGCATCGAAGGCCGCGACGCGCGCAATGCCGGTGTCGAGCGCCAGCCACAGTGCGCCGTCGCGTGCGTAGTCGACCTCGAAGGCGCGATCACCGGCGACGCCTTCGGCGCGACCCAGTCGACGCAACAGCCGCGCGTTGGCGTCGATCAACAGCGGGCCTTCCGCCAACGTCAATAGCAGCGCGTGGCCGTTGGGCAGCAGTCGGCCGCCGCGCAGGCCGTCGCGCGCCAGCAGCGGCGAGAGCGGGCTGTCCAGTGTCTCGATGCGACCGTCCTGCCACAGCTGCAGGCCATGCTGGCGACTGCCCAGCAGCAGTGCCGTCGCCGGCTCGCCGATGTTGCCCTCGCGCCGCCACGGCAGCAGCAGTTGCACGTCGCCCACCGCCTGCGGCGTTGCACCGGGCAGTGGGCGAAAGGTTTCGTTCACGAACTCGACCAGGCCGAGCTCGCGGTCGAACAAGTACAGTCGGCCATCGACCACCGCCGAGTAGCCCGAGTCGGGCAGCGACCACGATTGCAGCCGCTCGCCCTGCAGCCGGAACAACCGTCGCTGGCTGCGGAAGTAGACGCCATCGTCGAGGCAATGGATCAGCCAGACATCGGAAAAATCCTGCTCCGCCGCCGGCAACGCGTCGCTCAGCGAGACAAAGCGCAGCTGGCCCCGCTCATCGCCGGCGAGATAGCCGAACTCGCCCTGGGCGCCGACATGAATCGGGCCCTCGTCGCATTGCGCCAGCGCGCGGGCACGGGTCTGCCGCGCGGTGCGGATCAGTCGCCAGTCGACGCCGTCGAACTCCAGCACGCCATCGGCATTGGCGGCGTAGATCAGGCCGCGACGATCCTGCAGCACCGACCAGTTCAGCGGGCCGGCGCCGTAGTCGCGCGGGCCGTAGAACTGCAGCGGCGGATTGCCCGGCGCATCGCTGGCGGGAGTCGTCGCGGAGACGCCTCCCGCCAACAGCAACAACGCGCACGCGATCAGGGCACGGCCGGCGCCGCGGCGACGCTCAGGCGGTGCAGACACGGTCGCGGCCCTGCCGTTTGGCCTCGTACAGCGCGTCGTCGGCAGCACTGATCAGGTCGTCGACCGACTGCGATTCGCCCGGCACCATCGCCGCCACGCCGAGGCTGACGCTGACGAAGTCGCCGGCGTTGGGGTCGGGATGGCCGATGGCGAGCGCGGTCACCGCCGCGCGCAGGTTCTCGGCCACGGCGATGGCGCCGTCGCGATCGGTGTCGGCCAACACGCAGACGACTTCCTCGCCGCCATAGCGCGCGACCAGATCCAGCGGCCGGTGTCGCGCGCGCTGCAGCGCCTGGCCGATGCGG
>DASUOA010000286.1:0-2182 GCA_036276895.1 Arenimonas sp.
AAGATCAATCTACTCCCCTGGCGCGCTGAGCTGCGCAAGCAGCGTCAGAAGGAATTCAATACCCTGCTCGGTGGTGCTGGCGTGCTCGGCGCGCTGCTCGGCTTCCTGATCGTGATGTATTACAACGGACAGATCGAGGGCCAGGAAAACCGCAACAACTACCTGCGCCAGGAAATCGCTGCGGTCGAAATCAAGCTTCAGGAGATCGAGGCGCTCGACAGGAAGCGTGCCGGTCTGATCAAGCGCAAGGAAGTGATCGAGGAGCTGCAGTCCAGTCGTTCGCAGATGGTGCATCTGTTCGACGAGCTGGTGCGTACCATTCCCGAGGGCGTCAAGCTCACCTCCATCAAACAGGCCGGGGTGGTGCTGACGCTTGAGGGTCGTGCGCAATCGAATGCCCGGGTCGCGACTTACATGCGCAATCTCGATGCCTCCGGCTGGATGGCGGGGCCGGACGTGTCGGTCATTGAAGCGCGCGGCGCGGATTCCCAACTGCCATTCGCATTCTCCCTGCGGGTCAACCTGAAGACGCCACAGAAGCAGGCGGACGTTGAGGCAGGAGGTTCGCTGTGAGCAAGAACTTCGATATCAAGAACCTCGATTTCAACAACGCCGGTGCCTGGCCGATGCCGGTCAAGCTGGTCAGCTGTGCGCTGCTGATCGCACTACTGGTCGGGCTGACCTGGTACCTGTTCGTGGTCGACCGCCGCGAGCAGTTGGCAACGCTCGAGGGTGAGGAGCGCACCTTGCGTGCCGACTTCGAGCACAAGCAGGGGCGCGCTGCCAATCTCGAGCCACTCAAGGCCCAGCTGGCCCAAATGGAAGTGATGTTGCAGCAGATGCTGCGGCAGCTGCCGAGCAAGACCGAGATGGCCGACCTGATCGTCGATGTCTCCCAGACGGCATTGGCCAGCGGCATTTCCAACGAGCTGTTCCAGCCGGGCGCCGAGATTCCGCGTGATTTCTATGCGGAGAAGCCGATCAGATTGCGCATGGTCGGCACCTACCACCAGTTCGGCGCCTTCATGAGCGGTGTCGCCTCTCTGCCGCGGGTAGTGATCATGACCATGCACGACATTGCGCTGACCCCGCGTGCCGGCAACGACAGCCAGTTGGTGCTGTCGGGTACGGTCAAGACCTATCGCTATCTGGACGACGAGGAAACCAACACGGCCGCCGGAGGGGCGCATTGACATGCAGATCCGATTCGCTCTCCGCCGGGCGCCGCTGCTGTTGACGGCAGTGGCGGTGTGTCTGCTCGCAACCGGGTGCACCCGCAGCAGCAATGATCTGGAGGCGTGGGTGGCCGAGGTGAAGGCCCGGCCGGCGCCTCCGCTAGATCCGTTGCCGGTCATGAAGCAGTTCGAGACCTTTGAGTACGCCGCGCAAGGTTTGCGTGATCCTTTCAGCGCACCGATTGCGACGCGAGATGGCTCGGGTAGCGGTCCGCGGCCGGATCCGGACCGCCGCAAGGAAGTGCTTGAAGCCTTCCCGCTCGACAGCCTGAATATGGTTGGCACCATGGATTCGGGTCAGGGGGTGGTCGGCTTGATCATGGCGCCCGATCGCGTGACCTATCGGGTTCGCCCGAACAACTATCTGGGTCAGAACGAAGGTCGCATCACCGGCGTCTTCGAGGACCGAATCGAGCTGGTCGAGTTGCTGCCGGACGGAGCGGGAGGCTGGCAGGAACGCCAAGCCAGTATCGCTCTGGACAGTCAATGATCTTTGGGGGATGACACGATGACCACGAACTATGAGAACGGACGCCTGATGGGCGGCAAGCGCCTCGGCTTGGCTGCGGCGGCGTTCGCGCTCTGCCTGACGACCTCGGGATGGGCGGCCGCCGGCAACGTGCTGAAGGACGTTCGCTACAGCGCGGCGCCCGGGGGCAAGGTCGACATCACCCTGGAATTCGCCGAAGCCGTTGGCGATGTCAATGCGTTCACGACAGACAAGCCGCCGCGCATCGCCATCGATCTTCCGGCAACCAGCAACGGGCTGAGTCAGCGCCGTGTGGTTGTCGGTGCCGGTGCGACTTCCTCCGTAACAGCTGCTGAAGCGGGCGGGCGCACGCGGGTGGTGGTCGACCTGTTCCGGCCTGCGGGCTACACCACGCGCAGTGCCGGAAATCTGCTGGTGCTTAGCGTCGATGCTGGTCAGCAGGCGGTTACGGCCGATA
>DASUOA010000287.1:0-8185 GCA_036276895.1 Arenimonas sp.
GGTCGAAATGGTGCCCCCCTGGATCCAGCGAGGATCGCTTCAGCAGCAGATTGCCGAGTCGCAAGCGATTTCGCGGCACCACCGTGCCGGTCGGCATGCGCGGCCACTCGTAGAAGCGGCCACGCCGCAGCCAGGCGGCCACGCCGTTCGGGAGGACCGGCTCCACCGGCCCCAGTACGGCATCCGCCCGATACGCACTGGCTGTCTTGACCAGGCGTTCAAGCCAGTCCACCGGCGCGCGTTCATCATCGTCGATGAAGGCCAGCCAATCGCCCGTTGCGAATTCGATACTCAGGTTGCGCGCGTGGGCGACGTTCTTGCGGGGTTCGACCGCATACAGGATCTGGAACGGTGCGCCTGCATCGAGTACAAGATCAACCGCGGCGCTGCCGCTGCGCGCGCTGTCGTTATCGATAACCACTACCTGGCGTGGCAGACAATGTTGCCGCGCGAGATCATCGAGCAGTGTACGCAAACGGTCTGGACGCCGGTAGGTCGCCAGGCAGATGCTGATGTTCATGGTCGCTCCAGAGTGGCCGAATGATCGTGCTGCCGCGGCCGTTGCGCGATCGGAGAGGGCGGACGGCGATGCAGACGCTTTCGCAGATCGGCACAGGGCTGCTCGACCCAACGGCGCATCGCTTCAGCAATCAGTAGAGTCAGGAGCGCTGCGATCACCACGATGAACATCCAGTTCAGTCGGGGCCAGTGCCACTGCAAGGCTTCAAGCACGATCTGGTGGGAAAGATAGATCGTGTAGGAAACCGACCCCAGGTAGACCAGCGGCCTGGAACCGAGCCAGCGAAACGGCGCCCACTCCGCACGCACGATCGAAAGATAGATCAATGGCGCAATGGCCAGGCTTTGAACGGTGTAACGCACCGTCAAACGAAAGCCATCGTCGCGTACGACCAGGCTCAGTACCAACAGAAACACGCATGTCGCCGCGATCACCAGATCGCGCCGCGTATCCGGTCTGGGCAGGGGATCGAGCACCGGATTGCGCCACATCGCCATCGCGCAGCCGATCAGGATGGAGTCGGCTCGCGTATCGGTCGCCATGCCGAGGTAGTTTTCAGAAGCGCCATTCCACGCCAGCCAACAGCGCCAGGCCAGAATGCCGATGCAAAGACTGCTCAGCGCAGCCAAGGAGACGCTGGCTCGCCCAAAGCGTAGCAACAGCACAGCCATCAGCGGGAACAACAGATAGAAATGCTCTTCCACCGCCAATGACCAGACCACTCCGACACCGGCGGGAAGGCCGTTGAAGTCGGCAGCGATCACGTAGTAATTGCCAAAGTAGAACAACACCGATAGCAGGCCGGCTGTAGAGAAGGCCCCTTCAACCAGCGATAGCGTCGACAGCACTGCAGTGCCGGCGACCACCAGCAGCAACGGCGGCATCAAACGCAGTATTCGGCGCAGGTAGAACGCGGGCAGGTCGAGTCTTCCGCTCGCCGCATACTCGCGCCGCATCAAGGTGGTAATGAGGTAACCGCTGAGCACGAAAAACACCGTGACGCCGAGACCGCCCGGAACGATCCAATGCAGTCCACCGTGCGCGAAGAAAACCAGGCACACCGCCAAGGCGCGTATTCCGTCCAGCGATGGGATGGTGCCTGCGCCGGACGGGACCCTCGCGATGATTGACTCAGTGTCGACGCGTCTGATGTTCATGCGCGCCCCTCGCCTGCCGACAGGCCGTACACGCGTCGGTGCTCATCAAGCGCCTGAGCCCACGCTGCCGCACGCATCTGTTGGCCGCGCCAGTGGTGCTGCAGAAGTGCGCGCGCCAATGCAGTGGTGGCCAAGGTCATGATGACGAAGTCGACGCTGAAGACGCTGAGCCATCGACTCTCAGCGAGGTTGGCAATGGACTGGTGCAGGAACAGGGCGAGATACAGCGAGGCCTGGTCACGATCGACCCGCAGCAAGCGCAGGGATTGCACAAGGAACACGAGCAGATAGCCGAGCAAGACCAGAAGCCCCACCACCCCCAGGTCGTTCAAGACATCGAGGTAGCCGTTGTGCGCCGAGCCCGGGTAGAAATTCATCAGGCGCACGAACTCGTAGGAAGCCGTACCGGCGATCGGGCCGGTCCAGTAGGCGCCATATCCGGAGCCCATCAGCGGCTGCAGCTGGATATGTTCCGACGTGATGAACCAGATCACCGTGCGACCGGTAAAGCTGAGGTCCTTGCCGGTCAGCATGGCGACCGGCTTCAGCAGCAGCTGCGAACCGGGCACGATGTCGATCATTGCGATCGAGAACGCCAGCAAGGTCAGCACAAAAATCGTCGCAAAGTAAGGCATGAAGCGGCGAAGATCGCGTGGAAAGTGCAGGAACAGCGCAAGAAAGCACAGCGTGAATGCCGCGGCGATCAGCGACGTCGAGCTGCGTGACAGCAACAGACAGGCGAGTGAAACGCCGATGCCCAAGGCAGCGTGAAGCCCGCGCACGTCGCGGCACCGCCAGGCATGAAACCAGAAGATGAGGCCAACGCAGGCGATGTCGCCTAATCCGTTCTTGTGACTCGACAAACCGTGCCAGGCCCGTGCCAACACACCGGTTGCTTCCTGGTGGATTGCCAGCTCCGGCCAGAACACCCCGAACAGGAGCGAGCCGATCAGCACCGCGGTGATGACCGGACGCACCAGGTTCTGGAAGCGTCGCGAATGCCAGCCGATCAAGGCGAAGGCGGAGCACGCAGAAAGAATCGCCACCACGCGCAGGCCCCGTCGCGCGGTGACCTGGGGGTCGATCGACCACATCACGCTGACGATGGCGAGTGCGACAAAGGCCAGCAGGAACGGATTCAACCAGCGAACAAAGACCAGGCTGAGGCGGATTCGCCAAACAATCACTGCCAGCCCTACGACGAGCACCCCGAGCCACGCCAGCCGACTGACAAGGCCGCCAGAGCTCGGTGCGCCCAGCGAGTCGAGCTGGCTGTAGTCAAAGCCTTCCGGTGCGATCATCAGCACGATCAACACGGCGATCGTCCCGCTGACCAATGCCTGGTACCGGTCGTCCCGCAGCCAAGGAGACGGCCGCAATGAAGTCTGCACAGAAGCAGCTGCCGCTACCCGGAAGGCAGTGGCTACGTCGCGCATCGCTGATCCTGAGTGACTGGCCTCTCGCAACCGGAAAGGAAAGCTCTGACGCCAATGAACGGGTCGAGCGACGGGCACATCAGAAGTGATTAAGTACCGCGCCGAGCATGCGCGAGCGCGTTGCCGCCAATCGTCGCATCATGTTGCGCACCTCCTTGAACGAGGTTCGCCCGGCACGACTCAGCGAGAGCACACGTCGGGTTACGGTGGCTACCGCCAGCGCGTCGGCGAACTGTCCGACTGGCGGCGTGTCAACCACCACAAACTGGAACTGCTGGCGCCAACCGGATACCAGCTCCTCGAAACGGCGATCGGACAGCAGCTCCAGTGGATTGCTCGGGGTCGGGCCCGCCGTCAGCAGCGACAGGTGTCGCAGGCCGGCAACGGCCTGGTAGACGATCTTGCTGCTGTCCAGGATCGCCGGCGCCAGCCCAGTCCGGTTAGGTGCATTGAAGAACCGATGCTGCACCGGATTGCGCAGGTCAGCATCGACCAGCAAGGTAGGCTGGCCGAGCTGGGAGAAACAGATTGCCAGTTCAGCAGCAAGCTGCGAGCGCCCCTCGCCTGCGCTGGCGCTGACCACGGCGACCATGTTCGCGCACTGCGCATCATCGTGCCGCAACAGCAACTCGGTTCGCAGCAGACGCAGCTGCTCACTGTGCGGATGATAGGGCTGATGCGCTGGAACCAGGAACGGGGATGGAACCGCCGACGTCATGCCGCCGCGCGGCGCAGACTGGCTACGCGCTTCGATGACGGACTCCGCATCATCCGACCGTGGCGTGGCGTTACGCGGCGGCATGATGGGCGTGCTCATGCGGCACCCGCGATCATGCCACCCGAGCTGGCGCCGGTGGGACCCCAGTCAATCAATACCGGGATGCCCAGGTCGCGCTCAAGATCGTCGCGCGTCCGCACTCGGCGATTCAGTAGTTCGTAAAGGAAGGGTGCCGCGAGGCCGATGCCTCCAGCAGCCGCGCAGGCAAGCAGCAGCAACACGGCCGCTTTAGGCGTGTTGGGCTTGGACGGTGGCGTTGCGCGACTGACGAACTCCACATTGCGATAGGCACCGGCGGAGGCGAACAAGACCTGATCGTTACCATCCAACGCGCGCTTATAGACCGCCTGCGCAGAGGCCAGCTCCAACTGGTACTTCGCCCCGCGATCCTGCACTTCGCGCACCTCGAGCACCTTCGTGCGCTGCTCGTCTACCGCACTCAGCAGGTTGCGCTCGAGCAGCGTCGCCGACTGAAGTTCGCTACTGGCATTGCCGGCGTAGGCGCGCAGTTCACTGTTCAAGGCTTGGCGCGCGACCCGCTGTTGGGACTGCAGTTCGAGAACCTGCGGATGGCGGGGCCCGAGCGTCGTCTTGAGTTCAGCCAGGCGGACACCACCTACCGCAACCTGGGCCTTCAGGGTTTGAACCATGCTCGAGTTCAACACGGCGCTGCCGACTGACTGGTCGGATGACGCCCTTGCCGCCGCCACGCGCCGTGCGGTCTGGGCCTCAAGCAAGCGCTGCTGCAAGGTGGACAGCAGCAGGATGTCGACATCGTATTTGGACTCCGAATCGATCAATCCACTGCGCTGGCGGAAGCCTGTGACCTGCTCCTGGGCCAGGGTGACCTTGTCCTTCAGCTCGCTCAGCTGCTCCGTATAGCGCCGCGCACGTTCGTTCGCCGGATTGGTGAGACGCTCATGCTGCTGCTCGGCGTAAACCTCGGCCACCGCATTGGCGCCGGCAGCGGCCGCCGCCGGATCTCCCGCTTCGAAGGTTACCGACAACAACTGGCTGCCATATCGCCCCTGGTCGACGATGACCTGACGCTGCAGCTGCAACGCCACCCACTCACGCAAGCCCTCGACGTCGTCGCTGGAGCCGGGGAAGCCAGCGGTATATTCGGGATCTGCAGTGAGGTTGAGACGGTCGACCACCGCCATCATGATCTGCGGGCCGCTCGCCAGCTCCAGCTGGGTCGCCATATAGCTGGCGAGCAGGCCGATGGGAAACTCGCGCCCGGCGAGCGGGTCATTCACCTCGAAGTTCACCATCAAGGTTGCGGTCGCCTGATACGTGCGCGGCCAGAACGCAAAGGCCGCGGCCGCGAGCACCATCACCGAGGCGGTGATCAGCAGGGTCAACCGGCGCCAGGTCCACAAAATGGTAGCGAACTGCCGCCCAGACATTCCTGGCTGCAGATACTCGGGCGGCAGCATCGGCATCCCGGTCGCGTGCTGTGCCGATGCGACTGTCAACGGAAATTCACTGGCGTTCATCAGAAGATGCGCTCTTTGACCCGGATGACGTCATCGGCCTGGACCAGGTCGGCGAGATCCGCGGATTGAACGCGATAGCTGCCATCAGCCATGGGACGCCGGATTTCGATGCGTCGACTACTGCCCCGCGGCGAAATGCCGCCACCGCGCGACAGTGCCTGGACCACCGTCATGCCGGCCTCGAGGCGGTACATGTTGGGTGCGTTCACTTCTCCGTAGACGTAGAACTGCTCGGCAACCGGAACAAACACGGCGTCGCCGCTTTGCAGTGCGAGCGTCGGTAGCGCTATCGCGCCGCTCTCCAGGCCGGCCAGATCGACTGCAATGCGTTTGATCTCACCATTGCCTGCCGATCGCAGCACCACCACGGTGCGACCACCGCTGTCGCTGATGCCGCCCGCCATAGCCAGGACATCGATCACGCTGGTATTGGACTCGACCACGAAGCGACCGGGAGTACGCACAGCGCCCAACACAGAAACCTGCCGACTGCGAAACTGTGTGATCAACAGCGAAACCTGCGGATCCAGCAGAAAGCCTCCTTCGCGGAAAGCTTCGGCAACCCGTTGTCCCGCTGCCGCCGGGGACATTCCAAGCACGGTGACGGTGCCGGCCAGCGGAACCGTGATGCTGCCGTCGTCGGACACGTAGGTCGTGGTCGCCAATTCCGGACGGCCATACACCTGCAGGCTAACCACATCGCCGACGCCCAAGGCGAGCAGCGGATCTTCTGGCTGTGGCTGCGACGCCGCCGGATCGACAGCAGGCGAAGCGGCGGCAGCCAGTAGCGGATGGGCGGGCAGCAGCACGCACAGGAAGGCCGCAAGGGCGATTCGGCTGAGCCAGCGATAGATCGATGAGTGCCGGTTCTGTTGAGTGGCGGAGAGAATGCGATTCATGTCGGTGTTCCTGCATCGCCGGCGTGCCGGCACGGTGGACGTTTGACGCCGATCGGCTGAGCTGTCGTGGTCGTTGCGAATTCCGCGCACAGGGCCATGGGTGCACCTCGATGGGCTGCGTGGACCGCGTGTTTCACAGACCTGTTCCGTGCTCGTTTTACCGGGCAGGACCCGGATCGTCTGTGCGCCTCCGTACCGATCCACCGCGCGCAATGAGAAAAGCGCAGGGCGAACTCCGCCACTGACGTTTGCGAGCGTGAACGGTGGCAAAACAACAGCGACGCGTCTGCCGTTTGCATCCAGCCGCGTGCATCGCAGGACGCGGATTCGCGGACTCGATTGATAGTTAATGAGATCTCGGAGCATGCGTACGAAAGCGGACATTGATGATCGTCGCTTTGTTGCATCGAGTGTCTCGAAGATCGCCACAGTGATGCTTCTGTAGCAACGACTCATTGACACGATCGCAGTCGCTACGTGGTACACCCCACTTACACGAGCGAGAGCCGATTTCTCGCGAGCATCAATCCAGGCGAGCTATCCACTCGAAGCCTGGGTCGGCAGCTGACTTACTGAATCGCAATAGGAGAATGCCACTATGCGTTGGACGCAGCGACTTACGTTTCAATGGATGTTGGGCGCGTTGTTTGCCGGCGGAGTGATGGCCATGCAGGCAACACCGGTATCCGCCGCCGAAATCCGCGCGACAGTCTCGTTTTCGGCGTCGGACTATGAAGCCAAACAATCGGGCGGAATGTTGAAGATACCCGTCATTCGCAGCAACGTTAGGACCGCAAAAGCCAGCGTGAACTACTTCACGACGGATGGCAGCGCACGCGCGGGTATCGACTACACGGCCAAGAGCGGCGCACTCTACTGGCGTCGCGGCGATTCCTCGGCGAAGACTATCGAGATCCCCATACGCACTGTCGCTGCGTACTCGGGCAGCCGCACGTTCACCGTCCATCTGACCAGTCCAGAAGGCGCGGCAGACCTGGGCATTCCGTCGCTGGCAAAGGTGACTATCGTCCCCGACACCAGCGTGCCGGACGTCGATCCACAACCCTACATCGACAGCTTTTCGCCGGCATCGGGACCTGTCGGCACCGTAGTCACGGTGATCGGCTCCGGTTTCACTGGCGTCAACGCCGCCTGGGTGGGCACCTCGCACAACGCCCCTGTTTCCGTACTCAGCGACACGTCGGTGGCAGTGACCATACCGTCCGATGCCAGCACCGGCGCGATCGGGATTTTCAATCCCTCGCACGTCTCCTTCACCGCGACCTCTTTCACTGTGACCAGCGGGCCTTCGGATCCGGGTTACCCGCAGCCCTATATCCAGAGCTTCTCGCCGACGTCGGGAGGCGTCGGCACCATCGTCACGATCAATGGCTCCGGGTTTACCGGACTCAACGCAGCGTGGGTGGGTGCTGCGCACAACGCCAGCGTCGCCGTGCTCAGCGACACGCAAGTCAAGGTGACCGTTCCGGAGGGCGCCACGTCGGGTGCCATCGGGATTTTCAACCCCGCGCATGTCGCCTTCACCGCATCGCCCTTTACCGTCACCAGTAGTCCACCACCGCCTCCGCCGCCGGGCAACGGCGCGCTGTCGCTGCGCACCCAAGGCAACCGCTTCATCGATGGCAACGGCAACTACATACAACTTCGGGGCGTGAACTACAGCGGATTCGAGTTCGCTGCCATCCAGGGCTGGAGCGGCAACGATCCGTCCGGTGGTCAGGCTGGACAGCCTGGCGGCCCGAACTGGGCGGCCCTGAAGGCCTGGAAGGTGAATATTCTGCGCATACCGCTGAACGAGGCTTCCTGGCTGGGCGGCAGCTGTGTCGATACCAGTGGCAATGTGATCAACCCCGATCCGGCCGGTAACTACCGCTC
>DASUOA010000288.1:0-2683 GCA_036276895.1 Arenimonas sp.
CCTGTCCGAGCGCTCCACCGCCTTCAACGAGCAGATCCGCAAGCTGGCGCACAGCTCCAAGGAGGCGATCTCCAAGGTCCGCGACGCCGTCACCCAGATGGCCTCGCGCGACGTGCACCGCTCGCGTGACGCCCGCAATGAGTCGGCGCGCCTGATGAACCAGGTCGAGGCGATCAATGCCGCGCTGGCCCAAGGCATGAGCCAGATCACCAATGCCAGTCGCGCCATCGAGGGATCGGTGGGCGATGCCGTGCGCTCGCTGCAGTTCGAGGATCTCTCCAGTCAGGCGTTGGGCTCGGTGCTCAACCACCTGCAACGCCTCGACGACATCAACCGCGAAGACACCGCCCTGCAGGAGCTGCTGCAGCGCAGCCGTGGTCCGCGCGACGAGGAACTGCTGCGCGCGCTGTCCGGCCTTGCCACCCGCCTGCGCGAGTTCCGCGGCACGATGGAAAAGCCGATCCACAAGCCGGTCAGCCAGGTCAACATGCAGGCGGGCGAGATCGAGCTGTTCTAGTGGCTGTGAAGATCAGCGAAAAGGGGACGGGGGTAATTAAGCGCGCTTAATTACCCCCGTCCCCTTTTCGCATGCGCCGCTTCGCTTAGCTCGCCGCGCCTTCGGCCGCCTGCAGCTCCTGCGCGATCTCCTGCCAACGCGACAGCTTGTCGGCTTGACCGACCGCACGCAGGTAGTCTTCGTCCACCGGCTCTTCCGCTGCCAGCGCAGTGGCGACGTGCACGGCCCCGGTGACCCAGAAGCCCTGCTTGGCCAGGCGCATCGGGTGGCGATGGCTGTAGACCGCCTCCACAATCGGCAGCGGCAGGCCCCACAAGCCGAGCAGGTAGGCACCGGCCTCGCTGTGCCCGGGCTTGCCCTCGTCGGCCGGCGTGCGCTTGCGGTCGTCGACCACGCCGGGCACCAGCAGGCCGACTTCGGCCAGCAGCGAGCCGGTACCGGCGAGGTCCTGGCTGCTGCCGGGGAGAATCTTCATGGCGATCGCCGAGGCCAGCATGGCGCGCTTCTGGATTGCGTCGCGATCGATATCCGACTTGCCGGTGTAAACCTCGGCCGCCAGCACGATCATGCGCACGGTGTTCAGGCCAAGACGGGTGATTGCCGCCTTGACGTTGCTGACCTCGCGCTGCCCGGCGAAATACGCCGAGTTGCACATGCGCATCACCTTGGCCGAGATCGCCGGATCCTGCGACACCAGGTTGGCGATCTGCGAGGCATCCGACTTGGGATCGGACAAGGCCTTGGTCAGCGCCATGTAAAGCTTGGGTGCCGGCGGCAGGCCACTGACTGAGCCGACCACCTCGTGCAGGAATTCGCTGCGCAGCATGTCTGCCAGTTCGAACACGCCGCTCAAAGTGTCGAACAGCAGCTCGGCATCCAGCGGCCAGGGCATTACGCGGTGCGCGAACAGCAGCGCCCGCTGCATGTCGATGTCGCCTTCGCTGCGATCGATCAGGATGCGCACCATCTTCGGCTGCAGCGTGGCGACCGAGGCCAGCAGCTCGATGCCGCGCTCGTCCGGCAGTTTCGACTCGGCGATGACCAGGTCGTAACTGCCGTTCTGCATCGCATCGAAGGCGGCATCCGCCGTATCGACCCGGGTGATTTCCGCCTGCAGATCACTGCCTTCGACCAGATCGGCAAAGCCTTCCGGCACGCAGGATTCAGTCCCGACGAACAGCAGCTTCATGCGTTCTCTCCGGCTTGTGTCGATGTCTCGATGGTAGCCCCTGCGCCGGCAAAAATCAGCGCCGGATTCGCAATCGTGTCTGCTGCAGGGCCCTTGCTGGGCCTTTGTTGAAACCAACGCAAGGCATCGGCCGGCGAGGCCAGTTGCGCTTATCGCCAGCCGCAGCCGCCTGCTATCCTCGGTGTTCCATGCGCCCGCGGATGGTTCCATGCCACTGATTCGAATCCTGTCGCTGCTCGCCCTGTCCTTGCTGCTCGCCGCCTGCGCCAGCGGGCCACCGAAGCGGATATTCCCGCCGCAGGCCAGCATCCAGGAACTGCGCGTCGACGGTGCGAACTGGCAACTCGATCTGCGTATCCGCAATTTCAGCACCATCGCCCTGACCTACGAACACCTCGACGGCGAGTTGTTGATCAACGGCCAGCAGGCCGCCCGCTTCAGCCTGCAGCCGGCGCTCACGATCGGCCCGGGGTCAGCAGAGATCTTCAGCCATCCGCTGCAGGCCAGCGCCGCCGCGCAAGCCGCCGTCGCCGCAGCGATGGCGCAGCGGCACAGCCTGAGCTACCGCATCGTCGGCCGCATCCGCAGCGCCGAACCGCGCCGCGAACACGATTACGAATTCGAAAGCGCACTCGACCCGGTGCCCGGCCTGTCCGGCGTGCTGCGCTGACCCCCGACCACGGAGCCCCGCCATGAACAGCTACACCGCCCCCCTGCGCGACCTGCGCTTCGTCCTGTTCGATGTGCTGCAGGCGGAAAGCCTGTATGCCCGGCTTGGAATCGACCACGCCCAACGCGATCTGCTCGATGCCGTGCTCGACGAAGCGGCGAAGTTCACCGAGCAGGTGCTGGCGCCGCTCAACGGCAGCGGCGACGAAATCGGCTGCCAGTTCGACAAGGCCACTGGCGCCGTCACCACGCCGCCCGGGTTCAAGGCCGCCTATGACCAGTTCGTCGACGGCGGTTGGAGCGGACTG
>DASUOA010000289.1:0-7330 GCA_036276895.1 Arenimonas sp.
GCGGAGATGCCGGAGGAGTTCCAGGAGACCCGCGCCAAGGCCCTGGCCCGCTACGACGAGCTGCTGGCCGAGTTGAAGGAAACGTGCCTCGAGGAGGGCAACCGCGTCCGCGAGCTCGGCGGGTTGTACGTGATCGGGTCCGAGCGGCACGAGAGTCGACGTATCGACAACCAGCTGCGTGGCCGCTCCGGTCGCCAGGGCGATCCGGGTTCGTCCCGCTTCTACCTGTCGCTGGAAGACAACCTGATGCGCATCTTCGCCTCCGACTGGGTGCAGAAGGCGATGCGCGGCATGGGCATGAAGGAAGACGACGTCATCGAGTCCGGCCTGGTCACCAAGCAGATCCAGAACGCCCAGCGCAAGGTCGAGGCGCACAACTTCGACATCCGCAAGAACCTGCTCGATTTCGACGACGTCGCCAACGACCAGCGCAAGGTGATCTACCAGCAGCGTAACGAGCTGCTCGAGTCCGACACCGTGGTCGACGCCATCACTGCGATCCGCGAGGACGTGCTGGTCGATGCCGTGCGCCGCTTCGTGCCGGAGAATTCGGTTGACGAGCAGTGGGACCTCGCCGGTTTGGAGCTGGCGCTGCGCGAGGAGTTGGGCATCGCGCTCGACCTGCGCACGCGCGCCGCCAGCAGCGAAGGCCTGGACGAGCCGGAGATCCTGCGCAGCGTAATCGCCGCGGGCGAGGCGCTGTTCGCCGGCAAGGAGCAGCAGCTCGGCGTCGATCTGATGCGTCAGCTGGAGAAGCAGCTGATGCTGACCGTGCTCGACCAGAACTGGAAGGAACATCTGGCACGCATGGATTACCTGCGCCAGGGCATCCACCTGCGTGGCTACGCGCAGAAGCAGCCGAAGCAGGAGTACAAGCGCGAGAGCTTCGAGCTGTTCACCGAGATGCTCGACAAGGTCAAGCGCGAAGTCATCGGCATGCTGGCGCGCGTGCGCATCCGCAGCGAGGAAGAAGTCGCGGCCCTGGAAGCGGCCGAACGCCAGCGTCTCGACGCGCAGGCGAAGCGGATGCAGTTTCAGCACCCTGACAGCGGCGGCTATGGTGCAGACGAGGAAGCGGCGCAGGCGCAGGCGATGGCCGCCAACGGCGAGGGCGTGCTGGCGCCGGCGATGCCCAAGGTCGGGCGCAACGATGTCTGCCCCTGCGGCTCGGGCAAGAAGTTCAAGCACTGCCACGGCCAGCTGAGCTGAGCCATGCTGGAAGTGGTCGCCGGCGTGCTGCGCGATGCCGGCGGCCGCGTGCTGCTGACGCAGCGCGGGCCCGGCAGCGACCTCGCGGGCCTGTGGGAATTCCCGGGTGGCAAGCGCGAACCGGGCGAGTCGGCGGACGCTGCCCTGCGTCGCGAGCTGCACGAAGAGCTGGGCATCGAGGTCGGCGGGCTGCGGCCGCTGATCGCGGTGCCCCAGGCCTATCCTGACAAGCGGATTCGCCTCGACGTCTACGAGATTCTCGACTATCGCGGTGAACCGCGTGGCCGCGAAGCGCAGGCATTGGCATGGGCCGCCCCCGGCGCACTGACTGACTTTTCCATGCCGCCCGCGGACGTGCCGGTCGTCGCTGCCCTGTGCGCGCCCGCCCACTACGCCATCACGCCGGATCTGGACGCGGATGCCGCGACCTTCATCGCGCGCTGCGAGGCGATGCTCGAGCGCGGCATCCGTCGCCTGCAATTGCGCGTGCCCACGGCCGATGCCGAGGCGCGGGCATGGCTGGCGCGTGCCTTGTTGCCGCGCTGCCGCGCAGTCGCTGCCGATCTGCTGGTCAATGGCGATGTCGCACTGGCGCGCGCGCTGGGTATCGGCCTGCATCTGCGTAGCGCGCAGTTGCGCGAGTTCAGCCAGCGACCGCTGCCCGCAGGACAGTTGCTGGCGGCCTCCTGCCACGACCGCGAAGAGCTGCAGCGGGCCCGGGCGCTGGGCGTGGACTTCGTGGTGCTCGGCCCGGTGCGCCCGACGGCGTCGCACCCGGATGCGCAAGCGCTGGGTTGGGGCGGATTCGCGGCGCTGCGCGAACAATGCGATCTGCCGATCTATGCGCTGGGCGGCCTAGGTCCGGACGATCTGGCGACCGCGCGCGCGCACGGCGCGCAAGGCATCGCCGGCATCCGCGCATTCGGGTGATGCTCGCGAGCAGGGATCGCCGCGCAGGCTAGACTGCCGGCCATGACGCACTTCATCGTCGCCATCACCGGCGGAATCGCTTCCGGCAAGTCGACCGTGGCCTCGCTGTTCGCGCGTCTGGGCCGAGACGTGATCGATGCCGACCGCCTGGCGCGTGAGCTGGTGGAACCGGGTCAGCCGGCGCTGGCCGAGATCGCCGCCCGTTTCGGCGAGGCCGCCTTGCAGCCGGATGGTCGCCTCGATCGTGGCTGGATGCGCGCGCACGTCTTCGCCGATCCGGAGGCGCGCAAGGCGCTGGAAGCTATCCTGCATCCGCGTATCCGTAGCGAGATGCAGCGGCGTGCGAACAATGCACCCGGCCCCTATGCGCTGGCCGATATTCCGCTGCTGGCCGAAGGCGGCGGTCGCGCGGCCTATCCCTGGCTGGCACGCATCCTGGTCGTCGACGCACCGCATGCGCTGCAGCTGGCCCGGGTGCAGGCGCGTGACGGCAGCTCCGCGGAGCAGGCCACCACGATGCTGGCCGCGCAGGTGCCGCGCGCCGCGCGGCTGGCCATCGCCGACGACGTGATCGTCAACAGCGGTCCGCTGTCCGCACTGGACGCCGCAGTGACCGCGCTCGACCGCCGCTACCTGGCGTTGGCCGGCGCCGAGTAGCCGCCTCGGCTATAATTCCCGGCTTTCCACCCAGACCGCGCCGGGAGTCCCCATGAGCATCGACCAGCTTGCCGAAACCGCCCAGGCCATGGTGGCCCGCGGCAAGGGCATCATCGCCATCGACGAATCCAACGCCACCATCAAGAAGCGTTTCGACGCGGTCGGCATCGAGTGCACCGAGGAGAACCGTCGCGCCTACCGCGAGATGCTGCTGACCACGCCGAACCTCGGCCAGTACATCTCCGGTGCCATCCTCTATGACGAGACCATCCGCCAGAAGACCAAGGATGGTGTGCCCTTCACCGAAGTGATGATGAAGAACGGCATCATCCCCGGCATCAAGGTCGACAAGGGCACCGCGGCGTTGGCCGGCTTCCCGGGCGAACTGGTCACCGAAGGCCTCGACGGCCTGCGTGACCGCCTCAAGGAATATGCCCAGCTCGGCGCCCGCTTCGCCAAGTGGCGCGCCGTGATCACCATCGGCGAGGACATGCCGTCGGGCACCTGCATCGAGGCCAACAGCCACGCGCTGGCGCGTTACGCCGCGCTGTGCCAGGAAGTCGGCCTGGTGCCGATGGTCGAGCCGGAAGTGCTGATGGAAGGCGACCACGACATCGAAGTCTGCTACGAAGTCACCGAAGTCGTGTTGCGCTCGCTGTTCGGCGCCCTGTACGACATGAACGTGATGCTCGAGGGCACCATCCTTAAGGCCTCGATGGTAGTGCCGGGCAAGGATTGCCCGGAGCAGGCGGAAATCGAAGACGTCGCCGAACTCACCGTGCGCTGCCTGAAGTCGACGGTGCCGGCGACCCTGCCGGGCATCGTTTTCCTCTCCGGCGGCCAGAGCGACGAGGCGGCGACCGCGCACCTCAATGCGATGAACCAGCTCGGCCCGCTGCCGTGGCCGCTGTCCTTCAGCTATGGCCGCGCGATGCAGTCGGCGGCGCTCAAGCTGTGGGCCAAGGATCTGGTCGGCAACCTCGGTGCCGCGCAGCAGACGGTGTTCGCGCGTGCCCGCGACAACGGCCAGGCCGCGATCGGCAAGTGGAGCAAGGCGGCGTAAGCGCGGCGCCAATTGCAGAGCTCGAGAACGCCGGCCCCGTGCCGGCGTTTTCGTTTGCGCGACTCAGCGCCGCCCGCGCACGTACAGGCGCTTGGCGAGATAGATCAACTTGCCGGCGAGACCGCGATCCTGCGCCTGCAGCAGCTGGCTGTTCTCGTCGTAGAGCTGGCGGATCAGCGCGTCGCGCTGCTGCAGCAAACCGCGCAGTTCGTCGACATCGTTCGCGTCGAGGCGGTAGTCCGCCTGGATGCGCGTTGGCAGCTGGCGATGCACGTAGTGCGTGGTATGTCGACCGGCGGTTTCCTCCGCGGGCCGCTCGCGGCTGTAGAAGTAAAGCGCCACCGATTTCCGGCTCAGCGCGCGTTGCGCGTCGGGCAGCATGATCGGATCGAAGCCGTGCCAGCTGTGCTCGGTGGTCTCGAAAATCACGCAGCGGTTGAAGGCCGGCGTCACGCTCAGCGCCGGCGCGCTGTCGGCGTAGGGGTCGGCGAACAGTTGCAATGAACCACCCCAGGCGGCATCCCATTGCGGGTTCAGATAGACGATGAGATTGAGCCGGCGATGCCAGCGCTCGCTGGGGTGGTAGTTGAAATCGACATGAGCGGCCAGGCTCTGACCGTGACGGTTCTCGTGCGTACCACCACCGAGGTAGAACGGATCGTAGAGCAGGTCGGGGATGCCGGTGACTTCGCCCAGCCAGCCGAGAAAGGCCTTCGATTGGATGATGTCGTCCAGCGCACGAAAACCCGAACCCAGGCCGCGCACCCGGGCCACGGTCGACTTGCCGCCGGGCTGGCCATCGTCGCCGATGAAGTTGCCCTGCTCGAAGCCGGGAAACTCAGACAGCAGCGCATCGGCGCTGGCACGTTCGAGGAAGTCGTCGATCACGACGTGCCGGAATGGCCGTGCTTCGTGGAACGCCGCGCGCAGGCGCTGCGCATCGGCGCGGACCGGCGCTGCGAGCAGCGAAGAGAGAGCGGCGACAGCAGGCATGCGCGGGCTCGGGCGTGGAGTGGGGCGGATTCTAGCCCAGCTGAACGCGCCATTCGCAGCCTCGATACGGGTGTGACGCGGCCTGCACATCGCCGGCCGTACAATCGGCCTTTGCTGCCAGGTCAAGGATGAACCCGCATGAATCGATCTGTTTCCGCGCTCGCGATCCTGCTGGCGTTGTCGCTGGCGGCCTGCGGCGGCAAGGAAGAGCCTGGCCGTGGTGGCGCTTCGGCGGTGACGGTCACCACCACGGTGCTCGCCGAGCAGTCGTGGCAGGACAGTATCGAGGCACTGGGCACCGCGCAGGCGAACGAGGCGGTCACGATCACCGCCAAGGTCACCGAGACCGTGGTGGGCGTGAATTTCGAGGATGGCGATCTGGTCGAGGCCGGGCAGGTGCTGGTCGATCTTTCCGGCAAAGCCGAACTCGCCGGGCTTGAAGAAGCGCGCGCCGCCCTGCGCGAAGCCGAGCAGCAATACCGGCGCGGGCAGGAGTTGGCGCAGCGGCAGCTGATCGCTGGCAGCCAGCTCGACGCCCAACGCGCCACCCTCGATGCCGCGCGCGCGCGTCTGGACGCGGTGCGTGCGCGTCTTTCCGATCGCGTAATCATTGCGCCGTTCGCCGGCATGCTCGGCTTCCGCCGGGTCAGCCCGGGCAGCCTGGTGACGCCGGGCGCGGTGATCGCCAGCCTCGACGACATTTCCGTGATCAAGCTCGAGTTCGCGGTGCCGGAAACCTATTTCGCCAGTTTGAAGGAAGGCCAAGACGTGAGGGCACACAGCGCTGCCTTCCCGGGCGAGGAATTCCGCGGCGTGTTGCGCAGCATCGGTTCGCGCGTCGATCCGGTGACGCGTGCGGTGTCGGTGCGCGCCGAGATTCCCAACCCCGGGCACCGCCTGCGGCCGGGCATGTTGATGACGGTGCGCTTGTTCCAGCCGTCGCGCCAGGCGCTGGTGCTTCCGGAAATCTCGGTGGTGCAGGTCGGGCAGCAATCGTTCGTGTATCGCGTCGGCGAAGGCGATCAGGTCGAGCGCGTCGATGTCCGTCTCGGCCAGCGTCGCAGCGGCGAAGTCGAAGTGCTGTCCGGTCTTGCCGCTGGTGACCGGGTAGTGGTCGATGGCACCGGCAAGCTCAGGCCCGGAGCGCGTATCAGCGAAACGCCGGCTGTCGCTGCTGACAGCAGCGCCGACGGCAACTAGGAGGAGCGCGACGATGATCCTCTCCGATCTCTCGATCAAGCGGCCGGTGTTCGCGACGGTGATGAGCCTGCTGCTGGTGGTGCTGGGCATCATCGCTTTCAGTCGCTTGACCTTGCGCGAGCTGCCGGCGATCGACCCGCCCGTGGTGTCGGTGCAGGTGAACTATCCCGGCGCCTCGGCAGCGGTGGTGGAATCGCGCATCACCCAGATCCTCGAAGACGCCGTCGCCGGCATCGAGGGCATCCAGACCATCCAGTCGAGCAGTCGCAACGGTCGCGCCGACGTCAGCATCGAGTTCACGCTGGGTCGCGAGATCGAGGCCGCCGCCAATGACGTCCGCGATGCGATCAGCCGCATCGGCGACCGCCTGCCGCCGGAGGCCGATCCGCCGGAGATCGAGAAGGTCGAAAGCGATGCGGAGGTGATCCTCTGGCTCAACCTCAATTCCAGCACGCTCGACACGCTTGAGCTGAGCGATTACGCCGAGCGTTACGTGGTTGATCGGCTGTCGTCGATCGATGGCGTGGCGCAGGTCCGCGTCGGTGGCCAGCAGCGCTATGCCATGCGCATCTGGCTGGATCGCGAGGCTCTGGCCGCGCGTGGCCTGACCGTGAACGACGTCGAGAACGCATTACGCCGCGAGAACGTCGAGCTGCCAGCCGGCGACCTGCAGTCGCAGGACCGCGATTTCACCCTGCGGGTGATGCGCGGCTACCAGAACGCCGACGACTTCGCGCGCATGCCGCTGCTCAAGGGCGATGACGGCTACGTGGTCCGTCTCGGCGAGGTCGCGCGCGTCGAGCGCGCCTCGGCCGAGCGCCGCGCCTATTTCCGCGGCAACGGCCAGCCCAATATCGGCCTCGGCGTGATCAAGACCTCGACCGCCAACAGCCTCGATGTCGCGCGCACGGTCAAGGCGGCGTTGCCGACGTTGCAGGAGACGCTGCCGGCCGGTACCGAGATCTTCGTCGCCTTCGACAGCACCACCTTCATCGAGGCCTCGGTCAACCGCGTCTACATGACCCTGATCGAAGCGGTGTTGCTGGTGCTGCTGGTGATCTACCTATTCCTCGGCAGCGTGCGTGCCGCGTTGGTGCCGGCGATGACGGTGCCGGTCTGCCTGCTCGCCACCTTCATCGCGCTGTGGGCCTTCGGCTATTCGATCAACCTGCTGACCTTGTTGGCGCTGGTGCTGTGTATCGGTCTGGTGGTCGACGATGCCATCGTGGTGCTGGAGAACGTGCAGCGTCGCACCGATCTCGGCGAGCCGCCGCTGGT
>DASUOA010000290.1:0-2192 GCA_036276895.1 Arenimonas sp.
AGGCCGATCGACATCGCCTGCAGCCCATGCGCCAGCATCGGCTCGATATGCTTGCCGTCCGGCGAGCCCGGCTTGCCGGACAGGCCGAGCATTTTCGGGATGCTGGGGCCGTAGATGTCGGCATCGAGGATGCCGACGCGGGCGCCTTCGGCCTGCAGCGCCAGCGCCAGGTTGACCGCGGTGGTGGACTTGCCGACGCCGCCCTTGCCGGAGGCGACGGCGATGATGTTCTTGACTTCGGGCAATGGCGTCAGCTCGCCCTGGACCTTGTGCGCGTGCACCCGGTAGGACACCGAAACGCTTACTGAGTCGACGCCCGACAGCGCCTGCACCACGTGGCGTGCCAGGTCCGCCAGCTCCGCTTGCCAGCCGGCGGCTGGATACGGCAGCTGCATTTCCAGCGCAACACGGCCACCGTCGACCCCGACACCCCGAACGAACTGGGCATCAAGCGGGGCTTGCAGGTGCGGATCAATGATCTGCGCCAGGCTGGCGCGCACGGCATCGGCGGTCGGCTGGGACATGCGCATGGGCTGACTTGCGAAGAGGCCGGCATTGTACGCGAAGCCGCCCGCCGACCCGACCGCCTCTGCGATAATCGCCGACCCCCTCCGTTATCGGCCCCGCGATGTCTGCTCCCGCTCCCGCCTTCGTCACCGCCGCCCTGCCCTACGCCAACGGCCCGCTGCACCTTGGCCATCTTGTCGGCTACATCCAAGCCGATATCTGGGTACGGGCACGGCGAATGTCCGGTGGCCTGACGCACTTCGTCTGCGCCGACGACGCGCACGGTACGCCGATCATGCTCGCGGCCGAAAAGGCCGGTCTGGGGCCGGAGGAGTTCATCTGCGGCATCCAGGCCGGGCATGAGCGCGACTTCGCCGAGTTCGCCGTCACCTTCGACCACTACCACTCGACGCACTCGGACGAGAACTGCGAACTGGCGTCGTTGATCTACACCCGCCTGCGCGACGGCACGCACGGCGTGAAGGCGATTGCCAATCGGGCCATCTCGCAGCTGTTCGACCCCGAGCGCGGGATGTTCCTGCCCGATCGCTACATCAAGGGCGAGTGTCCGAACTGCGGCGCTGCCGACCAGTACGGCGACAACTGCGAGGTCTGCGGAAAGGCCTATTCGCCGACCGACCTGAAGAATCCACGCTCAGTCGTTTCCGGCGCTACGCCGGTGCTCCGCGATTCCGAGCACTACTTCTTCGAGCTCGGCAAGTTCGAGGCCTTCCTGCGTGAGTGGCTGGCCGGCGACGTGGCTCACCCGGCGGTCAAAGCCAAACTGGCGGAGTGGCTGGACGGCGGCCTGCGCGACTGGGACATCAGCCGGGATGCGCCCTACTTCGGCTTCCCGATTCCCGATGCGCCGGGCAAGTTCTTCTACGTCTGGCTGGACGCGCCGGTCGGCTACCTCGCCAGCTTCAAGGCGTATTGCGCGCGCAGCGGCGTCGGTTTCGACGAGTTCCTGCACGCCGAGCCCAACGCGACCGAGATGCACCATTTCCTCGGCAAGGACATCATCAACTTCCACGGCCTGTTCTGGCCGGCGATGCTGCACGGCGCCGGCTTCCGCGCGCCGACGGCGCTGCACGTCAACGGTTACCTGACCGTCAACGGCGCCAAGATGTCGAAGTCGCGTGGCACCTTCGTGATGGCGCGCACCTACCTCGATGCGGGCTTGCACCCCGAGTACCTGCGCTACTACTTCGCGGTCAAGACGGGCGCCGGCATCGTCGATCTCGACCTCAACCTCGATGACTTCGTCGCGCGGGTGAACGCGGATCTGGTCGGCAAGTTCGTCAATCTCGCCAGTCGCTGTGCCGGCTTCATCGGCAAGCGCTTCGATGGCCAGTTGGCCGATGTCCTGCCGGAGCCGGAGCTGTACGCGCATTTTGTTGAAGGTGCGCGCGCCATCGCGGCGAGTTACGCGCGCGACGAGTACGGCCAGGCGATGCGCCAGGCAATGGCGCTGGCTGACGAGGCCAACCGTTATATCGACGACAGAAAGCCGTGGGTGATCGCCAAGCAGGACGGTGCGGACGCCGAGCTGCAGTCGGTGTGCACGCAGGGCCTGAACCTGTTCCGCGTGCTGGCGGCGGCACTCAAGCCGGTGCTGCCGGCGACAGTGGCGCGGGCCGAAACTTTCCTGCGCGCACCGGTCGCGCACTGGGACGCGCTCGCCT
>DASUOA010000291.1:0-2900 GCA_036276895.1 Arenimonas sp.
CTCGCAGCGGCCATCGCGACAGGCGCGGGCACGGCGCTGTGCGCGCCGGGCCAGCATCGCCACCAGCCAGCCGAAGGGGCGGCTGAAGCCCAACCGCGACAGCCCCATGCGATGAAGGGCAACCCAGGGATAGGCACGCTCCCAAATCGGGCGCAGCCACGGATGCGCCCACAACGCGGCGATGCCCTCAATGCCGGCGCCGCGATAGGCCAGCTCGAACACGGCGATGCCGCGATGCCAGCGACCCTCACCATCGCGGGCGTGGATCGCCTGCATCAACGCCTCGCGCCCGATCCCGGCCGCGGCGCACTCGGCGTCGGCGAATGACGGCGGCGAGCAATCGACCAGGCGCAGCCGCGCGTTCGCGTCGTGTGCCGCCAGGGCGTGCATTTCCCGTGCGCACAGCGGGCAGCTGGCGTCGTAGTAGATGGTCAGTGGCCAGGCGGTGTTCATTTGCCCCCCTCGCGCAGCAGCTTCTGGACCTTCGCGCCGAGCTTCATCAGCTTCATCAGGGTCGCCGGCTCCAGGCGCAGCATCTCTTCGGTCCAGCTCGACAGCGTCGACATCAGCTGCAAGGTGTCCTGCATGCGTTTGCGCGCATCTGGCGTTTCCTGCGCGAAGTCGGGATCGGCGACGCAGTCGCGCAGCATCGCCACGGTCGGGTCGAACTCGCGCGCCTTGCGCTCGCGCACCACGGTGCGCAGCAGCTCCCAAACATCGCGCGAGGTTTCGAAATGGTCGCGACGGTCACCCAGCCGATGCACCACCTTGACCAGGTGGTAGCTCTGCAACTCGCGCAGGCTGTTGCTGACGTTCGAGCGCGCCACCGCGAGGATCTCGGCGATCTCCTCGGCGTGCATCGGGCGACCGCTGACGAACAGCAGCGCATGGATCTGCGCCACCGTGCGGTTGACGCCCCAGCGCGAGCCCATCTCGCCCCAGTGCAGGACGAAGCGGTGACTGACCGGGGTCAGTCCGTCGACGGTTTCCGGCATCGGGTTGGTCATCGCATTCGCATCCGGTTTCGCTTGCGTGAAGGCTAGATCCGTCATACATTTCTGTCAAGACAGAAATTACTGGCGGGAACGTCATGGACAGCGCACTGCGGGGCGACGGACGCAAGGCCACCCGAGTACTGGTGCTCGGCGGTTACGGTTTCATCGGTCGGCATGCGGTAACGGCCTTGCGCGCCGCCGGCTGCCAGGTGCGCATCGGCAGCCGGCAGCCCTACCGCCACGCCCCGGACGGGCTGGCTGACTTGCCCTGCACTGCGCTGCGCTTCGAACGTCTGCTGCGGGCAACCGACTGGCTGCCGCTGCTGGGCGACGCCGAGGTGGTGCTCAATTGCGTCGGCATCCTGCGCCCGCGCTGGGGCGAGAGCTACGACGCCGTGCATCATCGTGCGCCGGCAGCATTGGCCGAGGCCTGCCGCGACAGCGGGCGACGGCTGGTCCATGTCTCGGCACTTGGGCTCACTGGCGAATTGCGCAGCGGATTCTTGCGCTCCAAGCGCGATGGCGAAGCGGCGATTCGTGCGATCGGCGGCGACTGGTGCATCGTCCGGCCATCCTTGCTCGATGCCGAGCAAGGCGGCTTTGGCGCGCGCTGGGTACGACGCGTGGCGCGCTGGCCAGTGCACGCACTGCCTCGCGATGCGCGCGGTCGGATCGCTGCGTTGCGGGTCGAAGACCTCGGCGCAGCGCTGGCCGCCTTGGCGCAACGCGAAACACTGGACGGGCCGGAAGCGGACGCGCGCGAATTCGATCTCGGCGGCATCCACGCACTGACGATGACCGAGCTGCTGGCCGCCGTGCGCCGCCTGCACACGCCATCACCGTCGCTGTCGCTCGGCGTGCCGCCGTGGCTGGCGCGCGTCGTCGCGCATGCCTGCGACGCGCTGCACCTCACGCCCTATTCCTATGGCCATCTGGAACTGCTGCGCCGCGACAACTGCCCGCGCCGCAATCGCCTGCCGGAATTGCTGGGGCGTGCGCCGTTGCCGGTCGGCGTGGTGATGGTACCTGCCAAGGTCACACCGACGGCGACACCGGTCGCCGCCGGCTGAAACGGATCAGGCCACCCACACCCGCGCATTGCGGAACAGCCGCAGCCATGGCGAGGCCTCGCCCCAGCCGGGCTGCCAGCTCATCTGCACGCTGCGGAACACGCGCTCGGGGTGCGGCATCATCAAGGTGGCGCGGCCATCGACACTGGTCAGGCCGCTGATGCCGTCCGGCGAGCCGTTCGGATTCAGCGGGTACTGGGTAGCGACGGCACCGCTGTTGTCGACGTAGCGCAAGGCGACGAGCGCCTGCGCCTGGTGCTCCGGCGCGTCAAACTGCGCGCGGCCTTCGCCGTGCGAGACCACCACCGGGATGCGCGAACCGGTCATGCCGGCCAGCAGGATCGAGGGCGAGTCCTGCACTTCGAGCAGCGAGTAGCGCGCCTCGAACTGCTCGCTGCGGTTGCGCAGGAAGCGCGGCCAGTGCTCGGCACCGGGGATCAGCGATTTGAGCTGCGCCAGCATCTGGCAGCCGTTGCAGACGCCGAGGCTGAAGCTGTCGGCGCGCGCGAAGAACGCAGCGAACTGCGCCCGCACCGCTTCGCGTTCGAGGATCGAAGTGGCCCAGCCGCGGCCGGCACCGAGCACGTCGCCATAGCTGAATCCACCGCAGGCAGCGAGGCCCTTGAAACCATCGAGGGTGACGCGGCCGCTGATGATGTCCGACATGTGAACGTCGACGGCGGCAAAGCCGGCGCGGTCGAACGCCGCCGCCATCTCCACCTGCCCGTTCACGCCCTGCTCGCGCAGGATGGCGATTCTCGGCCGCGTTGTTTTCACGGCAATTGGCTTTTGAACTTCAAAAGACAATTGCACGGACAGCCCGGGATCCTCCTTG
>DASUOA010000292.1:0-7973 GCA_036276895.1 Arenimonas sp.
CCCGGCGATGCGCGGTTGATCCTCGCTTGGTACTCCGGTGACGCCTTGATGCGCCCGATCTCCGTCCACAAGGCTTCGATCGCCTGGCGATGCCGGGCATGGAAGGCCTTCCCGAAGGCAAGGTAGTAGTGCGCCACATCCAAGGGCTGCGGCAATACTTCGAGCTTGCCGGCATGGGCGGTGGCGCACAGCACGAGCAGGGCGCGATTGCCGGCGACCAGATCGAGCTCGCCAGCGGCCAGGCGTCGTGCCAGCGATTCCAGCGTCAGCGAGTTGTGGTCGGGAATGCCGCCGAACTGCGATACCGACAGACTGTTGATCTGGTAGGCGCGAATAATGCCGACCGGCGTTTTGAGGTCGACGAAGCGGCCTTGGCGCAGCGCGACCGGCGAGCCCACGCGGCGCAACAGATAAGTGCGCGCCTCACCCAGCGAGCGCGTGGGGTCGGCCTCGCCCAGGCGCATCGGGTACTCGGCGATGGCGCGATTGATGGCGGCGAAGCTGGCGCCGTTGAGCGCATCGACTTCGCCACGATCAAGCATCTGCTGGCAGCGCTGCCACGTGGTCTGTACGTGCTCGATGCGGACCCCAAGTCGCTCGGCCGCCATCGCCAGCAGGATCTGCGCATCGCCCGGGCGCTCCGGGTCCATGCTGATCAAGGGGAGGAAAGGTTGGCCCTCCGTGCACAGCCGGAAGCGCAGCCCGGTCGCGAAAACGGGCATCGATGCGAGCAGGAACACGATGGCCAGACTGCCGGCCAGTAGGGATTTCATGCGTTCGCCCCCGCGACGAGTGGCATCCCGCGGCCAGTATAGTGGCGTTTCCATCTTGATATCGACGCACTCACGATGAGCCGCGACCCGCGCTACGACATCCTGTTCGAACCGATCCGCATCGGTCCGGTGACGGCGAAGAACCGATTCTTCCAGGTGCCGCACTGCAACGGCATGGGCCATGCCATGCCCGAGTCGCATGCGGCGATGCGCGAGGTCAAGGCCGAAGGCGGCTGGGCGGTGGTCGCGACCGAGGAATGCGAGATCCACCCCAGCGGCGATGTCAGCCCCTATGTCGAGGCACGGTTGTGGGACGATCGCGACATCCCGGCGCTGGCACTGATGTGCGACAAGGTGCATGCGCATGGCGCGCTGGCCGCGGTCGAGCTGACGCATAACGGCCCGACGGCGTCCAACCTCTATTCGCGCGAGGTGCTGCTGGCACCCTCGCACCAGCCCAGCAAGTACGGCTACCCGCACCAGGCGCGGGCGATGACGAAGCAGGACATCCGCGACTACCGGCGCTGGCATCGCAATGCTGCGCTGCGTGCCAAACGCGCGGGTTTCGACATCGTCTATGTCTATGCCGCGCACGACCTGAGCCTGGCCATGCACTTCCTGCAGCGCCGCCGTAACCAGCGCAGCGACGAGTACGGTGGATCGCTGGAGAATCGTGTACGACTGCTGCGCGAAGTGCTGGAAGACACCCGTGAGGCGGTCGGCGACACCTGCGCGGTGGCACTGCGTTTTGCTACCGAGGAGTTGCTGGGCCAGGGCGGGGTGACGCTGTCGGAGGCCAAGGACATCGTGCATCTCATCGCCGAGTTGCCCGACCTGTGGGACGTCAATGTCGCCGCCTGGTACAACGATTCGGTGCCGTCGCGCTTCGCCCGCGAGGGCGCGCAGGAGCCTTTCATCGATTTCGTGAAGAAGGCCACCAGCAAGCCGGTGGTTGGCGTCGGCCGCTTCACGTCGCCCGACACCATGGTCTCGCAGCTGCGCCGCGGGGTGATCGACATCATCGGCGCGGCGCGGCCCTCGATTGCCGATCCTTTCCTGCCAAAGAAAATCGAGCAAGGCCGCATCGACGACATCCGCGAATGCATCGGCTGCAACATCTGCGTCAGCGGCGACATGACCATCACCCCGATCCGCTGCACCCAGAATCCGACCATGGGCGAGGAGTGGCGCAAAGGCTGGCACCCGGAGCGCATCGCGGGCAAGGCCTCGGATGCCACTGTGCTGGTGGTTGGTGGCGGCCCCGCCGGGCTGGAGGCCGCCCGTGCATTGGGCCAGCGCGGCTACGAGGTGCAACTGGCCGAGGCGGAGAAGACGCTGGGCGGACGCGTCAGCCTGGAAGCGCGACTGCCGGGCCTCGCCGAGTGGGCGCGGGTGCGCGACTGGCGGCTGGGTCAGCTGCAGAAGCTCACCAACGTCGGCCTCTACCCCGACAACCGCTTGAGCGCGAAGGACGTGCTCGACTTCGGCGCGCAGCACGTGGTGCTCGCCACCGGTGCGGTCTGGCGTCGCGATGGTTTCGGCCGCAGCAACGGCTTTGCGATTCCCGGGCTCGATGCCGGCAATGTGTTCACGCCGGACGACGTGATGTCGGGCGTTTTCGCCGCGACCGCGACCGACGGTCCGGTTTTGCTGTTCGACGACGATGGCTTCTACATCGGCAGCGTGATCGCCGAGGCACTGCGGGCGATGGGTCGCGAGGTGATGTTCGTGACGCCGGACGACAGCGTCGCAAGCTGGAGCGGCAACACCCTGGAGTACCGGCACATCCAGAAGCGCCTGCATGCGCTCGATGTCGAGCAGGTCGTGGCGCACAACCTGGTTGCCTTCGACGGACGTGCTGCGACGCTGGAGCACGGTTGGTCCGGCAAGACGCAGCAGCGCGAGTGCGCCACGCTCGTGACCATCACCTCACGATTGCCCAACGACGCACTGCTGCAGGAGCTGCTGGCGCGCGAGGCCGAATGGGCTGACGCCGGGATCGCCAGCGTCCGTGCCATCGGCGATGCTGAAGCCCCCGGGCTGATCGCCCATGCCGTCTACGCCGGACACCGCTATGCGCGTGAGCTGGACGTGCCCGGCGAGCCCGATGCGGTGCCGTTCCGACGACACTTCCACGTGGGCGAGCTGTAACGCTAGAGGAACAGACGTACGCCCCAGTCGACCAGCAGTTGCTTGGCCTTGCGGCCTTTGCCGGGCCAAGCGACGACGCGACCACCGCGTTCGGCGGCGCTCCGAATTTGCTTCTCAAGCGTCTCGCGTCGCGCCGAGGCTCGCGCCAGATCATCGACGCGCGAGGGCGCGAGCTTGGCGTAGTCGAACCACGCCGCCCAGGCTGCGCTGCGCGGATGACCGGTCTCGCCGAAGTAACCCAGCATCAGCTCGCAGCCCAGATCGCGCAGTGTGGCCACGGCCTCGATGCCGGCCTGTTCGTGCACGGCCAGCCATCGCTCGTCGATCTGCAGCACCAACCGGTCGGGGCTGCCCTTGGGAATGCCCGCGAGCTGGGCCTTCACCACCGGCACCAGCATGGGATTGTCCAGACTGGCCTCCGACAGGCGCACCGCCAGCTCAATGCCGCGGCTGTGTGGCGGCATGGCAGCCATGTGCTGGACGGCGGTACGCATCACCCACAGGTCGAGCTGGGCGCCGATCGCCTTGGTCTCCGAATGCGACAACTCAGGCACCGGGCTGAGGCGGCCGTCGGCCTCGCGCTGGCGCACCAGCACGTCGTGCAGGCGTTGCGGCTTGCCGTTTTCGTCGCAGACCGGTTGCACCAGCAAAGCCAGACGCTCGAAAGGCAGCGCCTTGCTGGCAAACACCGATGCTGGCCGCACAGCAGGCGCCGCAGGCGACGGCGAGACCGCGAGCTGCGCAGCGAGGGCGGTGCTCTCGAGTCGTTGCGCAGCCGCGGCATGGCTGCCACTGCCGGGGCGCAGCGGTTGCAGCGTGCTTTGCCAACGGAACTGCGGGCGGGCTGCCAACGCCTTCTCCAGACCAGCCTTCCGCGCCTCATGCTGCGCCAGCGTTGCTTTCTCCAGCAGTAGGGCGGCGCCATCGGGTAGCGCAGACCATGCGTCGCCGTCACCGGCTGCCTGCTCGATACAGACGTCCAGCCAAATTTGCGCTTCCGGACTTACTGGTGAGCCGTTTTCCATGCCGTCCGGCGTGAACAGCAGTAGTGCCGGTGCGATGGGCTGCGTTTGCTTCTTCGATGCATGCGGATCGATCTCGGCCGGGTCCATCGCCAGTACGCGATCGAGCTGCAGCTTGAGCCGCGACACGCTGCCGACGATGCCAGCGACGCTGTCCTGCGACGGGCGGCTGTCGCCGACGACGGACCTGAGCCGGTGTTCGAGTTCACGGGCATACTCGCCAAGCGCCGAATAGCCGTACTGGATGCTGCTGTTGGCAAGCTGGTGAACCCAGTGCCGCAGCATGTCGACGCCCGCGGCGCTCCAGCGGCCGGACCGCAGCTCACCCCACTGGTCGGCAATCAGTTGCCTCCGATGCGCCAGCGTGGTGCGGAAGCGCTCATGCGCCTCGGTATGGGCGTGGCGGGCATCCTCATCCATGTGCAGGGGCGGCTCGGCCGTTGCGAATGCCTAAAGCTACGGCAAATCACGGCTGCCGTGGACGCTTCGCTTGCGGTCGCGGCCGGCCGCGCACGGGGTTATGCTGGATGCGGTTTCGCAGGGTGGCGCGGAGTGCGGTTATGGCGACGGGTTGGGCAGGCGACGGTGCGGTGCAACAGCAGATCGATGCGACGGTGGAGGATGCGATCCGCCGCGCTCGCAGTCGTCTGCCGACAGGGCCGAGCCTGAGCCGCTGCGAGGAATGCGATGCGGTGATTCCCGAGGCGCGCCGGCAGGCGGTGCCGGGCGTGCGGCTGTGCGTCGACTGCCAGGGCGAGCGGGACCGCGAGCAGTCCGCTGCGGCCGGCTACAACCGCCGCGGCAGCAAGGACAGCCAGTTACGTTGATGCGCGCCATGCAGACGATTGAACCGTTCAATCTCGGCAAGCGGCTGGAGCAACTCCGGCAGCAGGCCAGCCACCGCCAGTTCGCGTCCTACCAGACGGCCAAGGAGATCGCGTTCCATCTCAAGGGCACGCCAATGGCGGGGGCGTTCGCCCATGTCGTCCGCGCGATCGAGGCCATGGATTTTCCTGCGGCGGTCGAAGCGCTGGACCCGGTGATGCGCTCGGCGGCCAGCGACGCAGGCTGACACGACTGACAGTCAGGTGCTTTCCAGAACCTCGACCGCGTCGCCCACACTCACGACGCCGGTGTCGCGGGGGATCAGGTTCATCCCGAACGTGACGCCATCGCCCATGCGTCGATAGGTCTTGAGTGTGGCCAGTGGCTCGCCATCCGGCTCCCGTTCGCCGCGCTCGGGATCGACGGTAGTGAACACGCAACGCACGCAGGGCTTGACCACGTCGAAGCGGATGCCGCCGATGCGGACCCGCCGCCAGTTGTCTTCGGCATGGGGCGCCGTGCCGGAGACGATGAGGTTCGGGCGGAAGCGGCGCGCGTCCATGGGCCGGCCGACGCGTTGCGACAGTGCATCCACGGCGCCCTGCGACAGCAGCAGCAAGGGGTAGCCGTCGGCGAAGCTGACTTCGTCGCCAGGTTGGCCGTGCGTGAGGCTGACCGGTCGGTGCGCAGCTTCGTCCATGTGGACCAGCTGCACCGGGCGACTGAACTGTTCGCTCAGCCACACCGAGCTTGCGGCATCAGCCAAGGCTGCCGAGACCCGGTCCTTCCAGATGACGACCTCGTGCCGCGCCGCTGTGGCCGCGGGTGCCGGCACGAAATGGCTGGCATCGCCGAGTCGCAGCTGCAAGCCGCCGTCCACCGGTTCCGCCTGCAGCCTGACCAGCAGCGGCAACTGCCGCCCGGTGATGAAGCGCCCCTCGGGGTCGACCAGCATCCAGCGGCGATCATCGACGGCGCCGCGCGATTCCACCCGGATCGATTCGGGCGACAGCGCAGCGCAGGACTTGACCGGATGGATGTGGAGCGCCGAAAGCTGCATGGAGTGTCCTCCGACGCCAACGCCCTGGCGGATAGGGCATCGCAGTATAGGTCGCGCTGCGGCGGCTTGACGCTATGCGAAGGCTGGGTCAGATTGCCGGAAATCCCGTGCGGGCTTGCGTTGGACATGGCTGACGACGATTCGTTGATCGATCCGGAACAGCTCTGCGTCGGCCTCTACGTCGAGCTCGACCTGCCGTGGATGGACCATCCCTTTGCTTTCAGCAAGTTCAAGATCAAGAGCGCCGACCAGATCGAGACGCTCAAGCGCCTGGGACTGGACCAGATCCGCTACAACCGTGCCAAGAGCGACCGCGCCCCGCTGCCACTGAACCCCGAAGCGCCCGTTACGCCCAAGGCCAAGCCCGAACCGACGCCGGAGGAAAAAGCCGCCGCCGCCGAGAAGAAGGCGCGCATCGAGCGCATGGAGCAGATCAGCGAGAGCATCGCCCAGGTCGAGCAGAAGTTCGCACAGGCGGCGCGCACGCTAAAGCAGATCAACCAGGTGATGCGTTCCAAGCCGGAGGAGGCTTTTGAGCATGCCGATGGCCTGGTCACCGAACTGGTGGCGGCCTCGATGGCCGCCGGCGACACCCAGCTGCACGCGATCAGCCAATCGATGGGCGAGGACACCTATTTCCACTCGCTCAACGTCGCAATCCTGTCGATGATCCTCGGCAACGCGATCCACCTGAAAGAGGCGGAGCTGCAGCAGCTCGGGCTGGGCGCGATCCTGCACGACATCGGCCAGTGCGAAGTGCCGGATCTGGTGTTGGCCCGGCGCGAGTCGCTGAACAAGTCCGAGCAGGCGGTATACGAGTCGCACGTGAAGTCCGGCTTGAAGATCGCCGGCAAGCTCGCGGTCAGCCCCGATGCGCTCGCCGTGATCGCCCAGCATCACGAGCGCGCCGATGGCAGTGGGTACCCGGAGCGTTTGACCAACGAGAAAATGAATCCGCTGGCGCGTATCGTCGCCCTGGTCAACGCCTACGACAACCTGTGCAATCCACAAAACATGACCCTGGCGCTGACGCCTTATGAGGCGTTGGCCTTCATGTTCGGCAAGCAACGCAGCAAGTTCGACGAGACCCTGCTGCGCACCATGATCAAATGCCTCGGTGTCTACCCGCCGGGCACGCTGGTGCGCCTGTCCGACCAGCGCATCGCCCTGGTGCTGTCGGTCAATGCCAAGCAGGCGTTGCAGCCGACGGTGATGCTGTACGACCCCGAGGTGCCGAAAGAGGCCGCCTTGATGCTGGACCTCGAGCAGGAGCCGGGCACCAAGATCATCGAGGGGCTGCGCCCGACGGCGATTCCGGCGGAGGTCTTCAACTACCTGAATCCGCGGCAGCGGGTGACGTTCTATTTCGACAAGCAGCCGGGCCAGAAGTCGAATTGACGCGGCGCGCCCACGCCTGGGACACGCAGGTTGGGGAGAAGGCGGCCGCGGATTTGAACGATTCATCTTGGCGCGCCTATTATCGAAATTGCACGCACCGCGGGTGCGTTTCAGACGATGACGCCCCTCGTCTGACCGACCTCGATGCGGCGGACCGATGGCCAACGTCAATGGCCGCTACTTTGGATGGCTGGACGATGAAGAACTCAATCCTTTCGGTGCCGCTTGCGCTGCTGGCTGTCTCGACTGCCGTCGGCACTGCGTCGGCCCTCCCGTTGCCAGAGGAGCGGGCACCTTTCATCGTCGAGTTCGAACGTGAGGCGGTGATCCCAGCGTCCAGAGCTTTTGCTGGCGCTCGCAAGAGCAGCGCTGGCACTGGCGCGGACCGGCTCGACCTGAAGACGGCTGAAGTCGAGGCCTACCGCAGGGAACTTGCCCGGTTTCGTGAGCAGTCGCTGCTGCGGGCGAGTGATCGCATCGGCCGCATTCTTGAGGCGGAGTTCGAATTCGATCTGACGGTGCATGCGGTGGTGCTTGAGCTGACCGCCACCGAGGCGGTCAGCCTCCGCCAAGTGCCAGGCATCCGTGCGGTCAATGTCGAAGAAATCTATTCGCCAATGACCGATTCCGGGCCGCGGTGGATCGGCGCCGGAGCGATCTGGGACGGGTCTGCCGTCGGAGGAATCGGCAAGCGTGGCGAAGGTGTGGTCGTAGGTATCATCGATACCGGGATCAACCCCGATC
>DASUOA010000293.1:0-4315 GCA_036276895.1 Arenimonas sp.
GGCGACCGCGAGCGCGGCCGAGAGAATGGACAAACGCATGGTGTGGACTCTCCTGGAAGGTGAAAACGGAAACCGGCGACGGAAGGACTCGACGGGTGGAGCGGCGTCGCGTTAGCCCCCCGTTAAGCGGACACAGACTGCAACGTGAATATGACCGCGCAATGACAGCTCTGCACGGATTCGAAGCGATGTCACGAAACCGCAACATCCGGGCAACAAGCTTGTCATCGCCGACGGGTGCAATGGCGTCCGCTGGGCAATCGCCCAGGCCATACCCCATCCACAGGAGTTGTCACGTGTTCAAGTCGCTCAAGCGCAGCGTTGCTGCGATCGCCCTTTCCGGCGCGCTGGTCGCCTCAGCGCAGGCCGCGGAAATCACCGGCGCCGGCGCCAGCTTCGTGTTCCCGGCGATGTCGCAGTGGTCCGCCGATTACAACAAGGCAACCGGCCACAAGGTCAACTACGCCTCCATCGGCTCCGGCGGCGGCATCGCCCAGATCAAGGCCGCCACCGTCGACTTTGGCTCGTCGGACGCGCCACTGCCGCCGGCCGATCTGGCCGCCAGCGGACTCGCGATGTTCCCATCAGTGATGGGCGCCGTGGTCCCGGTGATCAATGTCGCCGGCATCGAGCCTGGCAAGATCAAGTTCACTGGCGCGCTGATCGCCGACATCTACCTCGGCAAGATCAAGACCTGGAACGACCCGGCGATCGCCGCGCTCAACCCGGGCCTGACCCTGCCGGCGCAGCGCATCACCGTGGTGCACCGCTCGGACGGCTCGGGCACCACCTTCAACTTCGTCAACTACCTGTCCAAGGTCAGCCCGGAGTGGAAGTCGAGCGTCGGTGAAGGCACCTCGGTGCGCTGGCCGACCGGCGTCGGCGGCAAGGGCAACGAAGGCGTCGCCGCCTACACCAAGCAGATCAAGGGTGCGATCGGCTACGTCGAGCTGTCCTACGCGCTGACCAACAAGATGACTTACGGCGCGGTCAAGAACAAAGCCGGCAAGTTCGTGATCCCCAGCGCCGAGTCCGTTGCCGCCGCCGGCGCCAGCGCCGACTGGGACAAGGTCAAGGACTTCTCGCTGGTGATCACCGATGCGCCGGGCGAGAACGCGTGGCCGATCTCCGCCACCAACTTCATGATGATGCCGAAGAAGCCCAAGGATGCCGCGCGCTCCAAGCAGGCGCTGGACTTCTTCCGCTGGGTCTACAGCAACGGTGGCCAGGCCGCTTCCGACCTCGGCTATGTGCCGCTGCCCAAAGAGCTGGTGCAGAAGATCGAAAGCTACTGGGCCGCGAACCTCAAGTCCTGATCACTCGCCCACCCTTGTCGTGAGGCACGCGCGCTCCTCGGGGGCGCGCGTGTCATTTCAGAGAAACCGGATTGCCGCCACCCATGTCTGCCAACCCTGCCACCTTCAGCCCGCCCGTGATCGACCTTGATCGACGGGCGCTAGTCGATGCCCGCAATGACCGCTGGTTCCGCTGGGCGGTGGCGGCGGCCGGCCTGTTCGTGCTGATGTCGCTGGCGGCGGCGGCGTTCTCAATGTTCTGGGGCGGCCGGGAAGCCTTCCAGACCTTCGGCATCGGCTTTCTGTGGTCGACCGAGTGGGATGCCGTGCAGCGACAGTTCGGTGCCCTGGTGCCGATCTACGGCACCGTCGTTACTTCGATGCTGGCGCTTTTGATCGCGGTGCCGATCAGTTTCGGCATCGCCCTGTTCCTGACCGAAGTCGCACCGCCCTGGCTGCGCACGCCGGTCGCGGCCGCCATCGAATTGCTGGCCGGCATTCCGTCGATCATCTACGGCATGTGGGGCCTGTTCGTGCTGGTGCCCTTCCTCGGCGAGCATGTTTTTCCCTGGCTCAACGACAACCTCGGCGAGAAGCCGCTGATCGGCCCGCTGTTCCAAGGGCCGCCGCTGGGCATCGGCATGGGCACCGCCGGACTGGTGCTGGCGATCATGATCATTCCCTTCATCTCATCGGTGATGCGCGAGGTGTTCCTGACGGTGCCGACGCGCCTCAAGGAATCGGCCTACGCGCTGGGCTCGACCACCACCGAAGTGGTCTGGAACATCGTCCTGCCCTACACCCGCTCGGCGGTGGTGGGCGGTATCTTTCTCGGCCTCGGCCGCGCGCTGGGCGAGACCATGGCGGTGACCTTCGTGCTCGGCAACGCGCATCGCCTCACCGCCTCGCTGCTCGAGCCCGGCAACTCGATTGCCGCGACGATTGCCAATGAATTCGCCGAGGCCGACTCGCAGATCTACCTGTCGTCACTGATCGCGCTCGGTTTCCTGCTGTTCGTGGTCACCCTGATCGTGCTCAGCATCGCCCGCCTGATGCTGCGCAGCCTGGCCAAGCGGGAGGGCAATTGATGAATATCGACCCCGGCATCCTGCTGCGCCGCCGCATCGTCAACGCGATTTCGCTGCTGGCCTCGACCGCGGCTACCGCGTTCGGCCTGTTCTTCCTGTTCTGGATTCTGATCGTCACCATCGGCAAGGGCATCGATGCCTTCAGCCCGATGCTGTTCACGGAAATGACGCCGCCCCCGGGTGCGGATGTCGGCGGGCTGGCCAATGCGATGTTCGGTAGCCTGGTCATGTGCGGCCTGGCGGTGCTGATGGCGGCGCCGATCGGCATCGCCGCCGGCACCTGGCTGGCCGAGTACGCGCATGGCACGCGCATCGGCGAGACGGTGCGCTTCGTCAACGACATCCTGCTGTCGGCGCCGTCGATCGTGCTTGGCCTGTTTGTCTACACCATCCTGGTCGCGCCGATGGGCAACTTCAGCGGCTTCGCCGGCGCGGTGGCGCTGGGCTTCATCGTGCTGCCCGTCGTCGTGCGCACCACCGATGAGATGCTGCGACTGGTGCCGTCGCAGATGCGCGAGGCGGCATTGTCGTTGGGCATCCCGATGTGGAAGGTGAACGTGCAGATCCTGATGCGCGCCGCCCGCCCCGGCATCATCACCGGCATCCTGCTGGCGCTGGCACGCATTTCCGGCGAAACCGCGCCGCTGCTGTTCACCGCGCTCAACAACCAGTACTGGAGCACCTCGCTCGACGAGCCGATGGCGAGCATGCCGGTGGTGATCTTCCAGTTCGCGATGAGCCCCTTCGAGTACTGGAATGCCCTGGCCTGGGCCGGCGCCTTCATCGTTACCTTGTTCGTGCTGGTCATCAGCCTCAGCGCGCGCGCCCTTCTCCTGCGGAACAAAATGAGCCATGACTGACGTGTCCATCGCCCTCAACACTGCCGTGCCGATGTCGGCCGTTGCCACCGCTGCGCCGGTCAAACTCGCTGCGCGCCAGCTCGCCTTCCACTACGGCGATTTCCAGGCGATCAAGCCGCTCGACCTCGACATCCCGGAAAAGCGCGTCACCGCGTTGATCGGCCCGTCGGGCTGCGGCAAGTCGACCCTGCTGCGCATCTTCAACCGCATCTACTCGATCTACCCCGGCCAGCGCGCCAGCGGCCAGGTGCTGCTCGACGGCGACAACGTGCTCGACCCGGGCTACTCGCTGAACAAGCTGCGCAGCAAGATCGGCATGGTGTTCCAGAAGCCGGTGCCGTTCCCGATGTCGATCTACGACAACATCGCCTACGGCATCGGCCACTACCAGAAGCTGTCCAAGGCCGACCTCGATGTCCGCGTCGAGGAAGCCCTGACCCAGGCGGCGCTGTGGAACGAGGTCAAGGACAAGCTCAAGCAGAGCGCGCTCGGCCTCTCCGGCGGCCAGCAGCAGCGCCTGTGCATCGCCCGTGCGGTGGCGCTGAAGCCCGAGGTGATCCTGTTCGACGAGCCGACCTCGGCGCTCGACCCGATCGCCACCGGCAAGATCGAGCAGCTGATCGCTGAGCTGAAACAACAGTTCACCATCCTGATCGTCACCCACAACATGCAGCAGGCGGCGCGCTGCTCCGACTTCACCGCCTTCATGTACCTTGGCGAGATGATCGAGCACGGCGTCACCAGCACCATCTTCACCAAGCCCTCGAAGCAGCAGACCGAGGACTACATCACCGGACGATTCGGCTAATCCCATGGTCATGAGCACCCACGAACACATCGTCAAAAGCTTCGACAGCGAGCTCAACCGCCTCAACGGCGAAATCCAGCGCATGGGCGAAATCGCCATGGCCCAGCTCGATGGCGCCATCGACGTGCTGCAGCGTCGCGACGAACAGGCCGCCGAGCGCATCGTCGCCAACGACGATGCCATCGATACCCTCGAATCCCGGGTCGGCCACGACGTGCTGCACCTGCTGGCGCTGCGCCAGCCGATGGCGCGCGACCTGCGCGA
>DASUOA010000294.1:0-8419 GCA_036276895.1 Arenimonas sp.
GGATCCGCTGCTCAGCAATCTGCACAACCATCCTGCATGGCAGCCTCTGCTAAGGCGGCTGGGAAGGACACCGGAGCAGTTGGCAACGATCCGTTTCGATATCGCGACCCAGGCTCTCCCAGGAGCGGAGCCGAACGCTGACAGCGCCGCGCCTTAGCAAGTGCACGTGCATGACCGGCAACGGCTACGCAGTGTCGTGGCGCAGACGAGCGAGATTCGTCGCAGCTCGCCGGATGGCGATGCGGTTTCCAGCTGGCGGCATCCCTTCGCCCCGTCCAGACACACCGGCATCGGCCGTTCGATACCGGCGACGGTGCGGCGCGCATCGTCGCCCCGATCATCGCTGGCATCAACAGCGGCGAGCATGTCTGGGGCCAGTTCCTGAAGGACTACGCGCCGACTGACTGGTGAAGAAGGCAGTGCGTGGCGTTGTTGCGCCGACGCGGGAGCGCTCTGACGCCTTCGTGCCAACCGTGGCTGCATCGCTTGCAAGAAAAAACGCCCCGAGCGAACCCGAGGCGTCTGGTGAAGCATCATCGGTGGCTTGCGAATAACGCTCAGCAGCAACCGTGATCGCCGAACTCGGCCTTGCCCTCGGCGACGCCGACGCCCGTGGTCAAGCCTTTCTGGCTGGCCTCGAAGTGCTCGGCGATGACCCGCGCGACCGCCGCGGTCACGCGCTTGCCGGTCGGGATGTGCAGGAACTCATTCGGGCCGTGCGCATTGCTGTGCGGGCCGAGCACGCCGGTGATCATGAACTGCGCACCGGGGAACTTCTCGCCGAGCATGCCCATGAACGGGATGCTGCCGCCTTCGCCCATGTACATCGCCGGGGCGCCGAAGAACTCGCGGCTGGCATGGTCAATCGCGTGCTCAAGCCATGAGGCCTGGGCGGGCGCGTTCCAGCCGGTCGAGGCTTTCTCCAGTTCGACTTCGACCTTGCAGCCATTCGGCGGGTTGCTTTCGAGCACGCGCTTGAGCACTTCGCCGGCCTTCTTCGGCTCCAGCGTCGGTGGCAGTCGCAGGCTGAGCTTGACCGCGGTATGCGGGCGCAACACGTTGCCGGCGCTGTCGAGCGACGGCATGCCATCGACGCCGGTGACCGACAGCGCTGGGCGCCAGGTGCGGTTGAGCACCAGCTCGGTGAGGTCGCTGTGCATCGGTGTCATGCCATCGAGGAACGGAAACTTGTCCCAGACTTCGCTGCCGAGGACCTCGGCGGCGCGCTGCGCCTGCTGCAGGCGCTGCTCGGGAATCTCGACATGCAAGTCGTCGACCAGGATCTTGCCGCTGACTTCGTCTTCCAGTCGCGACAGCAGCTGGCGCAGGATGCGGAAGCTCGACGGCACGATGCCCGAGGCATCGCCGGAGTGCACGCCTTCGGACAGCACGCTGACTTTCAGATTGCCACCGGCGAGGCCACGCAGGGACGTGGTGCACCACAGCTGGTCGTAGTTGGCGCAGCCCGAATCCAGACAGACCACCAAGGAAGGCTTGCCGATGCGCTCGGCGAGATGGTCGACGTAGTAGGGCAGGTCGTAGCTGCCGGATTCTTCGCAGGCTTCGATCAGGATCACGCAGCGGCTGTGCGGTTTGCCTTGCTCTTTCAGGGCGCGGATCGCGGTCAGCGAGCCGAACAGCGCGTAGCCGTCGTCGGCGCCGCCGCGGCCGTAGAGGCGGTCGCCCTTGATCACCGGCTTCCACGGGCCGAGGTCGTCAGCCCAGCCGGTCATCTCCGGTTGCTTGTCGAGATGGCCGTAGAGCAGAACGGTGTCATCACCTTCGCCAGGCACCTCGATGAAGATCAGTGGCGTGCGGCCTTCAAGACGTACGACTTCAACCGTCATGCCGGCGATCGGCTGCTTCTGCGCCCAGCCGGCGAGCAGCTGCACCGCATCTTCCATGTAACCGTGCTTGACCCAGTCGGCATCGAACATCGGCGACTTGTTGGGGATGCGGATGTACTCGACCAGTTTCGGGACGATGTCGCCATCCCAGCAGTCGGCGACGAAGCGGTCGGTTTTGGCGGTATCCATGCATGCTCCCGGCGTCAAACAAGGCCGCCATTCTAACCCGCAGTGCCGTGAAGGGCCGGTGCCGAAGGTTGGGCCGGCGTGGCGAGTAGGAAATCTCTGACCTGGATCAGGGCCGCATTCGTGCGCAGGCGGACGGCGTCGGCCGATGGGGCGGAGTGGGGCGGATGCGGAGACTGTCTCCACCGCGGCGGAGTGACCGCCCGGACCTCGAATCCACACTCACGGAGCCCATGCCATGAAGTCCTTCGCCCTGATCATCAAGTCCCTTGCCCTCTCCGCTCTGCTCGCGACCAGCGCCTTCGCCGCCGAGAAGGTCAATATCAACACTGCTGACGCCGCCACCCTCGACCGCGTGCTGACCGGCGTCGGCCCGAGCAAGGCCGAAGCCATCGTTGCGCATCGCAAGCAGAACGGCAGTTTCAAGTCGGCCGACCAACTGGTGGCGGTGAAGGGCATTGGCCTCGCCACGGTCGAGAAGAACCGCGATCGCATCGTGGTCGGCACCGCCCCGGCGCCGAAGACCGCAGCGGCTCCGGCCAAGCCGGCGGCGCGTCCTGCTGGCACGCTCTGAGCGCCCGCGTGCTGGAGCCCCTCTCCCGTTTACGGGAGAGGGGAAGGCGGTTGGACGAAGCGCTGCTTCGACCGCTGTTACTTCGCGGGAGGCTTGCGGCTCGGCGACGGTGTCGCCGGCTTGCCATGCAATTCGGCAAGCAGCTGGTCAAGGCGCGAGGCGATGCCGGCCAGCAGTTGCTGCTGCTGCGCGTGACCGTCATTGCGGCCGCGGACTTCGTCCACCAGCGGTCGGAATCCCTGTTCCAGCGCCGAGCGCAGGCCGCCCAGCCACATCGCGCCGTCGGTGGCGGTGTCGCGGCTGAAGGTCCGTGCCAGTGCCTGCTCGCTGGCGACGCGTTGCAGCAGGTCGATCAGCACCGGCCAGTGTTCGTTGCCGCCGGTCTGCGAAGCACGCGAATCCGACAGCGCACGAACGCCCTGCACCAGGTCATGCAACTGCGCTGCCACGCGCAGGCCGACATCGGAATCGGCACCGCCCAGCGACTTGTTGCGGCGGTAGTCGTTGCAGATCTGCTCCCAGCGCGCCTGCTCTTCCGGCGTCTGCCGGCCCAGCAGCTCGGCGAGCTTGAGCAGGTTTTCTTCCGCGCCCGAGGTGAGCAGCTGCGACTCGCCCTGGTAATGGTCGCGCAGCAACTGCTCGAGGTCGGCATCGCTCATCGCCGGCGAGAGTTTCTCCGCCAGCTTGTTCATGTTGCGATAGCTGCCCTGCAGCTTGAAGGGCGGCTCGGTGCGGTAGGCGTCATCCTGCGCGGCCGAAGCGATGTATTGCTGGTTGACCCGGAACACGATGTCGCGCACCTGCATCAGGCGTCTGAGGATGGCCTCGATCTCGGCGATTTCGGCGGCGCTGTAGCTGTGTGCCAGCTCGTTGGCGGAGAACGGCTTGCCCGCGGCCTTGTCGATCAGCTTGTAGATATCCGCCATCTCGCGCGTGGCCAGCGGCGCCAGCACCGGGTTGGAGGTGAGACAGTTCTCGATGTAGCTCAGTCGGAATGCGTCCTGCATGCCGCCCAGCACGTCACCGAGGTTGTACACATCGGCGCGGTTGGCCAGCATGTCGGGAATCTTGAACACCTCGCCGGACTCGGTGTACGGGTTGCCCGCCATCACCACGCAGAATTTCTTGCCGCGCATGTCGTAGGTGCGGGTGCGGCCCTGCCAGACGCCCTCGATGCGGCGCGTGGCATCGCACAGCGAAATGAACTTCTGCAGGAATTCCGGATGGGTGTGCTGGATGTCGTCGACATACAGCATGGTGTTGTTGCCCATCTCCAGCGCCAGGTTGAGCTTTTCCAGCTCGCGCGCGGCGGTGGCGTCCGGTGCCTGCGCCGGGTCGAGCGAGTGCACGCCATGGCCCAGCGCCGGGCCGTTGATCTTCATGAAGTTCAGGCCCAGGCGGTGCGCCACGTATTCCATCAACGTTGTCTTGCCGTAGCCGGGCGGGCTGATCAGCAGCAACAGGCCGGAGAGATCGGAGCGTTTGTCCTCGCCCACCGTGCCCATCTGCTTGGCGAGGTTGTCGCCGATCAGCGGCAGGTAGATCTCGCTGATCAGCCGGTTGCGCACAAAGGCAGTCAGTGGCTTGGGCTTGAATTCGGACAGCCGCATGGCCGCGCGTCCAGCTTCGAGGCGTGCCTGGCGCAGCGCGTGGTAGCGCTTGAGACCAGGCAGGAAGTCGCGACGATGGCGCCCGAAGCGGCTTTCGAAATCATCCAGCGCCAGCGACAGTCGGCCCTCGGTCAGTCGCGGGTGACTGCCGAGCAGGCCGCTGATCTCGACCCGCAGATCGGCCTGGGCGATGCGATGTGGCAGTGACTCGCCGACCAGCAGCAGCGCCGCGGCCTCGCCGCGGTAGCTCGACAGCGCGGCGTACTGCGCATCGCCCAGCAGCGCTTCGAGCCAGCCCAGTACCAGGGTCCAGCGGGCGTCAAGGCGGCCATCGAGGCGTCGCAGCGTGTCCTGCAGCTCGTGCCAGGCGTGCGCGGCCTCGAGTTTGTGGCGCAGCGTCTGCGCCAGTTCGCCGGCGTACTTGCTGAAGTGGAATTGCAGGTGCTCGGCTGCCAGCTCCTGCGCGAGATAGGCCGCCGCGCGCTCGGGGTCGGCACCTTCGACGCACAGGCGGTGCTCGTCGAGGAAGCCTTCCAGTGCCGCCTGTAGCTCGGCGCGCAGCGCCAGTGCACCGCTGGCATGGCCGAACAGCTCGCGCATGCGTCGGGCGGCGCGGGCGCGCTCGGGCCAGGTGGCGGCCTGTGGGTGCTGCTCGCGCAGCACCGACCATCCCAGCAGTGCCAGCGCGCGGCAGTCGGGTGCGAAGCGCAAAGCGCCGGCCTGTGCCTGTAGCGGCAGCAGCGCGGCCAGGATCAGCGCCGCATCGTGATCGTGGATACCCTTCTGGTAGCCCTCGCGGTAGCGCGGCGCGGCAAACTCGCGCAGGCGCAGCGCAAGTGGTTCGCCGGCGATGGCGAGCCGCTCCAGTTCGCCGGCGCTGAGGCCATCCTCACCGCGATCCGCTGCTTCCAGCACGCAGCCGGCGAGGTACTCGGCGCGGTACAGGTTGGTAGTTTCCGATTCGACGTCGACCTGCCAATAGTCGCGGCAGGCCTGCAGCTCGGCATCGTCCAGCGGCTGCAGGAAGTCGGTGCCGGCCAGGTGGAGATACAGGCCGTCCTCACGCGGCATCAGGGTGAGGTCGAGTTCCTGTCGGTTGACGCTGAAGCGGTGGCGGCCAAGCCGGATTACCGTGCCGTCGCCCTCGAACAGCTCGCTGCGGTCGCGCAGGGCGCGCAGCGTGCTGTCGCGGGCGGCCTTGAGCCTTGCTTCGATGTCGTCGGCTTTGACCGGATCCTTGAGCGTGCGCAGACGGCCGGCCAGCTCGCGTAGTTTGAGGATCAGGGCATCGCCGGCGAAGAAGGCATTGAGCTGCTCCTGCGTGCTCAGGCGCTCGCTGCGCCGCGGCAGGCCGTCGAGGATGCGCAGGGCGGCGTCGTGCACGCCCTGGGCCTTGCGCTGGCGCTCGTCGAGCAGCGCCTGGCGCTGGCCCTCGAAGGCTTCCAGCACCTCTTCGCGCTTTTCAAGAATGTCGTTGAGAAAGCCCTCGTGCTCGCCGAACTGGCTTTCCAGTTCTTCGAGTTGCACCAGCACCCGTGCCAGTTGTTCTTCGCAGCTTTCGGGTTCGCGCGCCTGCGACAGTGCACTCGCCACGCTCTGGCCGAACAACTGGAACTGCGCGCCGAACTGCGCCACTGCTTCGGCCGAGCCCAGCGACCGCCGGCGCTGCTCAGCGCGGGCGCGGGCCTGGTTCAGACGCGCGTACAGGGAGGAAATCGCCTCGACCACGCGGGTGCGCTCCGCGGCATCGTCTACCGGCAGCGTGCCCATCAGGTTGGACAGCATGTCGAGATCGGCACCGAGTGCGACCAGGCCCTCCAACGGCTCGCGCAGCGCGGCGACGCCGGCGGCCGCTTGCGCCTGCTGCTCGAGTGCTTCGAGGCGTTGGCCCAGCGGCTCCAGCGCGGCTGGCGTCGCGAGGAAGCTGCCGGTGGCCTGTGCGATGCGCTCCTGCGCTTCGCGCAGGGCTTGCTCCATCGTGTCGATGGCTGCGACGTCGATGTAGCGGAAGTCGCGGATGGTGAGCAGGCGGCCGCGCAGCGCGGCGATACCGTTCAAGGCCTCGACGAAGTCCGCGACCTGTTCCCAGCGCTCGGGTTGCAGCGAGCGCAGGAGCTCGGTCTGCCGCGTCCTGGCTTGATCCAGCGCCTGCTCCGACTGGCGGCGGATGCTGACGACCTTCTCGTACTCGTCCAGCACCTGCTCGGCGGTGGCGGCGATCTCCTTGACCAGGCCGGCGGCGCCCTGGCAGTTGCCGTCGTCGATCCAGTGGTGCAGGTCGAACAGCCGTCGTGCATCACCCACGAGGCGCTCGTAGCGGGCTGCGGAGACGTCGCTGGACTCGATCTCGCGGGCGATGCCGAGCAGGTCGGACAGGCCGCGCACGACCTCGGCATTGCCGATCCGGCCCATGAAGCTGGCGCGCGGCGGTTGCCGCGCGGCGAACTCTTCGCTGGCGAACGGGGTCGACCACAGCTGCATCGGGTGCACGCGCGTCGCTTCGGCGCTTTCGGCGCTGAACACCACCATGCGGCCATCGTCCATCAGCGCGTAGCCGTGGCCGAAAATCGGCGTCTGCAGGCGGCGCTGGATCAGGTTGTAGGTGAACAGCGCCAGCCGGCCTTCTTCGGGCTCGTAGAAAACGTAGAGGATGTCCTCGCCGTTGGGCGAGCGCAGCGCGCGCTTGAACGCCATGCCGTCCATCGAGCGCTCGAAGCGGCGGTGCTCGCCGTTCTGCAGCACATAGCCGCCGGGGAAAACGATGCCGTGGTCCTCGGGCAGCTGGATGCAGGCGCTGCCGATGGCGTCGATGCGCAGCACACTGCGGGTCAGGCGGTTGAACACCAGATGCCGCCACTGCTCTTCGCGGTAGGGCAGCACGCGCAGCAGGATCAGGCTGCCGACCGCGGCATATTCGACCACCGCGTCGTCCAGCGATTGCGTCTTGTCGGTAACCGGCTCGCGGTAGACACCAAGGCCGTCTTCGGTGTTGTTCTCGACCTTGACCGTGAGGTCGCCGCCGATGGTCTCGACGAAGACGGTGTCGAGGATGTTGAGGTGCGGATGCCGGCCGTGCACCGCATGCTCGCGGGTGCAGCGGGTCCACTCGAAATCGTAGGCCGGCGGTGGCGCGATGTCGCGCTCGCCACGGTTGTCGATGTAGCGCACCTGGCTGCCGTCGGCGGAAACGCTCCAGCGGAACACGCGCACGTCTTCAAGACGTTCGCCGATCTGGAAGCAGGCCAGCAGGCGGCCCTTGCGCACCACCAGCTGCAGCAGCCGGGTGTGCTTGTAGTAGGCGTAGAGCTCGCGGAAATCGTTGCGGAAGCCAGGGTCGTCGAGAAAGCTGCCATCCAGCGCGACCGGCTCGACGTCGAAACCTTCACCGCCGTCGACCAGCCGGTACAGCGAGAACACGTCGCCGACCGCGGTTTCCTTCTTCAGTCCGATGAAGACGTTGTAGCCGAACAGCAGCAGGTTGCCGACCTGCACGATGTCGCGCGCCGTGCAGTTATGCTCGGTGCGCACGCGCAGGCGGCCGGCGATGGCCATCTCGCTGCTGCCGAACTCGGCAAGTCGCTGCGCGTTGAGCGCTTCGACGATGCCGGACAGGCGTGCGCCCTGTTCGCCCAAGCGCTTGTGCAGGACTTCATAGGCGCCGCCTTCGGCGACGGCGCGTTCGAGCTGCTGCGTTTCGCTGCTGCGTTCGGTCATGGCGGTCAGTTGGCCGGAGTGGAGGCGATCACTCGTCCGCGCCGCTGGCTACCTTGCGCTTGCCGCCCGCGTCGCCATCGAGCTTGCCCACCAGCTTGCCGAGCAGTTCGTGCACGAACGGGCTCTTGCCGGCCACGCCTTCGATCGCCTTGCCCACCGACAGCGCCTTGGCGAAGGAATTGAAGAACTCGCCCTCGCCGCCAACGATGTCGATCTTGGCCTTGGACAGGGCCGCTGCCAGCACTTCGGCCTGCTCGCGGGCGATGTCCTTGCTGGCGCCGATCTGGGCGATGGCCTGGTCGAAGTTCTTCTCCAGCTGCATGCGGAACTCTTCGTGCGCACGGGCGCCGTCGTCGAGGCTGGACAGGGCCTGGAACTTGTCGGTCAGGCCCTTGGCCTCGGCCGCCAGCTTCTGCAACAGCACGTCCGCTTCGGCGCCGCCGCGCTTGCGCTCGGCCTCGGCCTGCGCCTCGGTGATACGCGCCTGG
>DASUOA010000295.1:0-2153 GCA_036276895.1 Arenimonas sp.
GGCAGAGCGCGCCTGCGCGCCCACCGCATCGGCGAGGCCGACACCGGCCCCCAACAGTGTGGCGAGCTCGTGGATGGCCAGGATCAAGTCGCGCTGCCCCGGCGCCCGACGGCGCCGAAGACTCACGCGCTCCGGCGCCAAGGACTCCACTTGCAGGTCCACCACCGACAGGCCGCGGCGCTCGAGCAAACGCGCCGCCTCACGCTCGGATTGCGCGCTCAGCTCGCCATCGAGGGCGACGCCCTCGCCGGTGATGCCTTTGAAGCGGAAGCGTGGCATCTCAGATCGCCGTGACGCGCAGCACTTCCTCGACGGAAGTCACGCCTTGCCAAGCCTTGAGCAGGCCGTCTTCGCGCAGGAATCGGCAGCCGCGCTCGCGCGCCATCGCACGCAGCTTCTGGTGCCCGTCGCCGACCACCACCGCCTGCTGCATCGATTCGTCAACCGGCACCAGTTCATAGATGCCGACGCGTCCGCGATAGCCGGTGTTTTGGCAGTGCTTGCAACCGACCGGCTCCATCCAGCGCGCGGGCTGATCGGGCAACACTCGTGTCGCCCAAGCTGCAGCCTCTTCGACCAGCGCCGGCAATACGTGCGGCGCGGGGCGGGCGCAGTGCGGACAGAGCCTGCGCACCAGCCGCTGCGCCTGCAGACCCTTGACCGGGGTCGCGACCAGAAAGGGCTCGACGCCCATGTCGATCAAACGCGTGAAGGCGCCCAGGGCGTCATTGGTATGCACGGTGGAGAGCACCAGATGGCCAGTCAGCGCCGCCTGGATGGCGATCTCGGCGGTTTCCTTGTCGCGGATCTCACCGACCATGATCACGTCGGGGTCCTGGCGCAGAATCGAACGCAGAACCTGGGCAAAGCTCAAGCCGATATCCGCATGGGTCTGGATCTGGGTAATGCCGGGCAGTTGGAACTCGACCGGGTCCTCGACCGTGATGATCTTCTTCATCCCGTCGTTGCTGGCGGCCAAGGTGGCGTACAGCGTGGTCGACTTGCCGGATCCGGTCGGCCCGGTGACCAGCACGATGCCGTGCGCCTCGCGACTCCAGGCAGTCAGCAAGGCCAGATGGTCAGGCGCCATGCCTAGACTCTCCAGCCCCAGGTCGCTGCGCTCCTTGGGCAACAGGCGCAGCACGATCGACTCGCCGTGCACGCCCGGCAGCGCCGAAGCACGGACGTCCATGGCCTGACCGCTGGCGCGCATGCTCATGCGGCCATCCTGTGGCAATCGCCGCTCGGCAATGTCCATGCCGGTGATCAGCTTCAACCGGGACGCCACGGCGTTGAAGCGCTCACGCGGCAGTTGCAGCCGGGCATACAGCACTCCATCGATACGGAACCGCACGTCAAACTGGTGCTCCCCAGGCTCCAGATGGATATCCGACGCACGCTGCTCAACCGCCTGCGCGACCAGGCTGTTGACCAGCTCGACCACCGGCGCCTCCTCGGCGAGCTCGCGCAGATGGCGGATGTCGTCGGAGCCACCCGCGGCGTCGCGCATCTGCCGCGACAGCTGGTCCAGGGTGCGCGCGACCATCTGCGAAGGGGCCAATGCCATCCGCACCGGTGTCTCCGGGAACATATATATGAGTGCTTCGATGAGTGCCGGATCGAGCGGATCGCGGCTGGCGCCGGCGACTTCGCCCTCCGGGGACTCCCAGAGCAGCAGTTCGCGGTCGAGCAGCCACTCCAGCAGATCGCCATCGTAGGCGGGAAGCACCCAGCCCGACAGCGCCGGCAGGGTGCAGTCCCTCCCGGCCAGCGGCACTTGCAGTTGTTCGGCCAGCACCTCCAGCAGCTGCTCTTCGGACACCGCACCGATTCGGACCAGCAGGCTGCCGAGTCGCGCGTCGACGCCCTGCTGCAAATCCAGCGCCCGCTCGAGATCGGCGACCCGGATCACCTGGCGCGCCAGCAACAGTTGGCCGATGAGATCAGGGGCGACTGGCTCGGACGTGGCGGGATTCATGGGCATGGCAAGGGGAAGGTGGGGCATTTTCGTCGATCCGGCCGAGGTTGTCTCGACCACGGCATCAAAGCAGATCGGCGAATCCGCGCCGCAACAACGCGAACGCGAACCAACCGAGAATGAGCAGCAGCATTGCCGCGCCGAGATAGGCCATCATCGTGGACGCTTCGGGCAA